>CAIOPD010000179.1 GCA_903860085.1 uncultured Pseudomonadota bacterium | reverse complement strand
CTTGGGTTATATTCCAATGGTTGTGGAGCAAAGTGGCCGTGGCGAACGTTCTTACGATATTTATTCTCGTTTACTTAAAGAGCGTGTGATATTTTTGGTAGGCCCCGTGAATGATATGAGTGCTAACTTAATTGTTGCGCAGTTATTGTTTTTAGAAGCTGAAAACCCAGACAAAGATATCTCGCTTTATATCAATTCACCAGGTGGTTCTGTCACTGCGGGCATGTCAATCTATGACACGATGCAGTTTATTAAACCTGATGTAAGCACTTTGTGCATTGGTCAAGCGGCCAGTATGGGTGCATTTTTGTTAGCTGCCGGTGCAAAGGATAAGCGTTTTAGCTTACCTAACTCACGCGTGATGATTCATCAGCCTTCAGGCGGTTTTCAAGGGCAATCCTCTGACATTGAAATTCACGCCAAAGAAATTTTATATTTGCGTGGCAAGCTGAATGCCATATTGGCGCATCACACGGGCAAAACGGCTGAAGAAATTGATCGAGATACTGAGCGGGATAATTTCATGAGCGCTGACCAGTCAGTTGAATACGGCATGATCGATAAGGTCATCAATAGCCGTACTGAAAGTGCTTAACTTAGGGTAAGCTTGGACGTAATGTCGTTCAAGTTAACAGTGCTTTAAGTCGATATTCAAGTATTTAGACAAGCTAAGTAACACTTAATAGGAAATAAATCATGGCGACAAAAGCCGACGGCGATAAATTACTTTATTGTTCATTCTGTGGCAAAAGCCAACACGAAGTTAAAAAACTCATTGCAGGACCGTCTGTGTTCGTTTGCAACGAGTGCGTTGATTTATGTAACGACATCATTAAAGAAGAAGTACAAAATACTGAAGGCTTAAAATCAACAGATGAGAGTCTGCCTACGCCCCAAGAAATCTGCAAAATTCTAGATCAATATGTGATTGGTCAGATGCACGCTAAAAAGAATTTAGCGGTTGCTGTTTACAACCATTACAAGCGTCTAGGCCATAACAACCTATCAAATGGTGGCCAAAAAGACGAAGTTGAAATTGCTAAAAGCAATATCCTACTGATTGGCCCTACCGGCTCAGGTAAAACGCTACTAGCCCAAACGTTGGCAAGACTTCTTGATGTGCCTTTTGTTATGGCAGATGCAACTACGCTGACTGAAGCTGGTTACGTGGGTGAAGATGTTGAAAACATTATGCAAAAATTATTGCAAAAATGTGATTACGATGTTGAGAAAGCTAAGCGTGGCATTGTTTATATTGATGAAGTGGATAAGATTTCACGTAAATCAGAGAATGCTTCCATTACGCGCGATGTTTCTGGTGAGGGCGTGCAACAAGCATTGCTTAAGCTAATTGAGGGAACTGTAGCCTCTGTACCGCCACAAGGGGGTCGTAAACACCCTAATCAAGAGTTTGTGCAATTAGATACCACTAACATATTATTTATTTGTGGTGGGGCCTTTGATGGCTTAGAGAAAGTAATCCGTCTGCGATCTGAAAAAGGTGGCATTGGGTTTGGTGCCGAAGTTAAAAGCAAAGATGACATGAGAGCCGTGGGCGAAGTGCTGCGTAATGTTGAGCCTGAAGATCTTATTAAATTTGGTTTGATACCTGAGTTTATTGGGCGTTTACCAGTAGTGGCTACGCTAGAATCTTTAGATGAAGAAGCGCTCATGACGATATTGACAGAGCCTAAAAATGCACTCACTAAGCAATATATTAAGCTATTTAAGATGGAAGGTGTGGACTTGGAGTTTAGAGAATCCGCATTGCTATTAATTGCTAAAAAAGCGCTAGAACGTAAAACGGGTGCACGCGGATTGCGTTCTATCATGGAGCACTCATTGCTTGATATTATGTATGAGCTACCTTCACTGACCAACTTAAGTAAAGTGGTTGTGGACGAAGGCGTGATTCGTGGCGACTCAGCGCCATTATTAATTTATGAAGATAAGCCAGCAGCAGAGGCTACTGCTTAAACTAAATTTAGCAATCTAAAGCGTTTGTAATGAGCAGTTCTAGTTGTAAACAGTGAATAAGGTTTGTTCCTGTTGATATTAATAGCCTTGATTTGGCATTTAAATGCTAAATTAGGGCTAATTCCGAAGTATATAAGGCTTGAACTGTTCCTGTTCAACCCCATCAACATGTATATAGGCGTTTTTAGCTTAATTTTGTAGCTTAATTTTGAGGTCTATTCATGACACAATCATTACCTTTATACACAGCAGATAGCGGCTTATTGCCAGTATTGCCATTGCGCGATGTTGTTGTTTATCCTCATTTAGTCATCCCTTTATT
>CAIOPD010000178.1 GCA_903860085.1 uncultured Pseudomonadota bacterium | reverse complement strand
TTTAGTAAAATCCCCGAATAAACACAAATCCCTTGATATTAAATCAGCGCCAAGCAAGTTAAGCTGTGCTTTATTGATCTAATTAAAGCGTTTTGACACAGCCTCGGCCCAAATCGGCCTTAGACCATATTCATTACATTGCTTTAAAGCAGACGCTCTAATTAAGGATTTAGTCTGCGAGACTGCAATTGAAAACGGCCTCTAAGGTTTATGCCCTAGAAGCCGGTTGTATGTTGGTGGCCCCCCTGTGAGTCGAACACAGCACCAACGGATTATGAGTCCGCTGCTCTAACCAAGCATGAGCTAGGGGGCCGAAACCTTTAATTAAAAACTAGATTAATACGATTAATCTTGACCTGTTTCCAAGAAGCTACGTAAGCGTTCTGATCGCGTAGGATGGCGTAATTTACGCAATGCCTTAGCCTCGATTTGACGGATACGTTCTCGCGTGACATCAAATTGCTTACCAACTTCTTCTAATGTATGGTCAGTATTCATTTCAATACCAAATCGCATGCGTAAGACTTTTGCTTCACGTGGTGTTAATGACTCTAACACTTCGCTCGTTGCATCACGCAAACTGGCATAGACGGCAGCATCAATAGGGGCAAGCGTTGTACTGTCCTCAATAAAGTCACCTAAATGTGAATCTTCATCATCACCAATTGGCGTTTCCATGGAGATTGGCTCTTTACTGATTTTCAAGATTTTACGAATCTTGTCTTCCGGCATTTCCATTTTCTCAGCCAGCAATGCTGGGTCCGGCTCAACGCCAGTTTCTTGGAGAATTTGACGGCTGATACGATTCATTTTGTTAATCGTTTCAATCATATGTACTGGAATGCGAATCGTACGCGCCTGATCTGCAATAGAGCGGGTAATGGCCTGACGAATCCACCAAGTAGCATAAGTTGAAAACTTGAAACCACGGCGATATTCAAATTTATCCACCGCTTTCATCAACCCAATATTACCTTCTTGAATCAAATCTAAGAATTGCAAACCGCGATTGGTGTATTTTTTAGCAATTGAAATCACCAAACGCAAGTTGGCTTCAATCATTTCACGTTTAGCACGACGTGCACGAGCTTCACCCGTGGTCATTTGCTTGTTGATTTCTTTAAGCTCTTTAATTGGCAAACCAACTCTAGCCTCTAAATCAATCAAACGCTGCTGTTGATCTAGTACTGAATGGTTATAGCGAATTAATTTTGCGATATAAGGTTTGTCCGCCTTTAACTCTTCCGCCAACCAGTTCAAGTTACTTTCATTACCCGGGAAAGATTTAATAAAGTGCAGGCGTGGCATACCGGACTTTTCTACACAAAAATCTAATACCTTACGTTCGTGACCACGCACAGTTTCAACTAATTCGCGTACCTGATCGCACAAACCTTCAACTTGCTTTGGAGAAAAGCGGAATACAGTAAGCTCAAGCAATATCTCAGCCAGCAATGCTTGATACTCTGGATCTTGTGACCCACTGGCAGCTAAAATAACTGTCATTTTTTCATGGGCAATACGTACCACAGCAAATCGTTTAAGAACTTCTTCTTTAAGTTTAGCTAAGGCTTCAGCAGAAATAGCAGCAGCTTTGGCACCATCTTCATCGCTGTCTTCCTCTTCCTCTTCTTCCTCTTCAGCCTCATCTTCAGCAGCAGCCTCAGCTGGCATGGCGTCATCTAGGCCTACATCAGCATCAATTAAACCATCCACCAAGTCATCAACACTTAATTCATCTTTTTCAACTTTATCAATCATCGCCAACAGAGCGGCAATCGTAGTTGGGCAAGCAGCAATCGCCTGCACCATATGTTTTAGGCCATCTTCAATGCGGCGCGCAATTTCAATTTCACTTTCACGTGTCAGCAAATCAACTGTACCCATCTCACGCATATACATACGCACAGGGTCAGTAGTCCGGCCAAAATCTGAATCCACAGTCGCTAATGCTTGCTCTGCTTCTGCAACTGCATCATCATCTGTAACGGCTGGTGGAGAGTCCGACATCAACAACACTTCAGCATCAGGGGCTTCTTCATACACCTGTATGCCCATATCGTTAATCATGCCGATGATGCCATCTATTTGCTCTGACCCTTGCACATCATCTGGCAAGTGATCATTAATCTCCGCGTAGGTTAAATAGCCGCGCTCTTTACCCAATATAATTAGGGTTTTTAAGCGGGTGCGGCGTTCCTCAGCATTGGCTTCTTGAAGCTCTGGGCTAACAATCTCCAGATTCTTTTTTTCAGCTAATTGATCGCTTTTCTTTGGTCTTGCCATGGCGTACCTCTAAATTTTGCAATTACTAGATTTAAAAATAGTGCTTAAACCCAGTGAATATTATTTCAATGTAACCCTTGATTATAACAGAATTAAGCTCTTTTTTGACTCGGCTTATTGCCTAAACTTTTAAGCAACAATCTCTCGTTTTCTGTCAACGCACTTAAGGGTTTTTCACTCACCTGCGCCAGCAATATACCCTCAATTTTTTGCGCATATGCATCCTGCAGTTGATTGCGTGCGCCTGAAATCTCTAAGGAAAAATCAATCGTATCATCAAGCACATTTAGCTCGCGCGCCAGTTCTGATAGCACCTTCTCATCCACCTTATGTTCAAGCTCACGCATAATCACTACCGGCTTAGAGTGAGGGTGATGTAAGCAAATTTCAATAGTCTGTTGTAACAATATATCTTCATCCGCATTACCAAGTGCCCAAGCAAGATCATTTTTATTTGCCAATGCAGGTTGCATAAGCAGCATCAAACAAAAGCGTTTTTGCAACGACAAGGTTGTGCGCGTAAGCTTTGGTTTAGCCTGAACTGGCGCTTTATTAAGATTTGGAAGCTTCAGTAAACTTTGCATCTCATCTATGGAAAGTTGCGCCAATTCAGCTACCTTTTTGCGTAAGAACATGGCACTTCGTGGAGCATTAATTTGCTGCAAAATTGGTTCAGCTTCGTTTAAAAAGCGCACGCGGTCCTCTTGACTTTGCAAAGCATTATTTTCACTTAAGTGCTTTAAAATATACTGTGATAATGGCATGGCCACTTTGATTTCAGCTTCAAATTTCTCCTTGCCGAATTCACGCACATAAGAATCTGGATCATGCTCTTTAGGCAAAAATAAGAATGAAAGCTTCAGACTGTCGGTCAGCGCTGGCAACGCGTTCATTGCCGCACGCCACGCAGCGCTAAGGCCCGCCTTATCACCATCAAAACAAAATACAACCTCGTCCGCTTGGCGCATTAATTTGGTAATGTGATAAGGGGTAGTCGCCGTCCCCAGTGCAGCCACAGCATATTCAATACCGTACTGAGCCAGTGCTACCACATCCATATACCCCTCAACTACCAAAGCACGCCCAGCGTCGCGTATTGCACGTCGCGCCAAGAATAGGCCGTAAAGTTCATGTCCTTTTTGAAACACTGGCGTTTCTGGAGAGTTGTAATACTTAGGCGTATCTTCTGGGTTAATCACGCGGCCGCCAAAACCGATTACCTGACCCTTTTGATCATGGATTGGGAACATAATGCGGTCACGAAACCTGTCGTACCGATGGCCTTGCTCATTTTCAACAACTAAGCCAGCTACACTTAGCGCTTCATTATCATATTGAGGAAATGCAGCCTTTAAATTTTGCCAACCAGCGGGCGCGTACCCGATCTGAAATTTTGCTGCCACAACCCCGCTAAGGCCTCTTGCTTTTAGATAATCAATTGCACGAGGCGATTTTTTAAGTTCTGCTTTATAAAAATTAGCGGCTTGCTGAAGCGATTCTTGCAATCCAATCACAACTTTTTGAGCTGGTTGGTTAGGGGCTCTTTCCTCTTGTGGCACCGTCATGCCAGCCATTCTAGCCAACTCTTGAATAGCCTCAACGAAACTTAAGCCTTGATATTCCATAACAAAGCCAATAGCGGTGCCATGCGCACCGCAACCAAAGCAATGGTAAAACTGCTTGGTGGGACTTACGGTAAAGCTAGGGGACTTTTCATTATGAAACGGACAGCAAGCAGAGTAGTTTGCACCAGCTTTTTTAAGCGGCACTGACTTATCTATAACGTCAACAACATCAACGCGGTTTAATAGCTCTTGTATAAAACTTTCAGGTATCAAAATTTATCTGCAATCACCAAGTAAGTCTGAGTTTATAAGTTCTGTTGATAATTTTAGCGTAATTTAGAGAACAAAAAAGGAGCTTATCGCTCCTTGGTCATTTATTGCTCTAAATTCATTATTGCTTGGCTTATTCTTAGCCTAAACGCGCTTTAATTAACCCTGAGATTTTCCCCATGTCCGCACGCCCTGCGACAAGTGGCTTTATCGCCGCCATCACCTTGCTCATATCTTTAATGCCCGCTGCACCCGTATCCACAACTACTTGTTCTAAAATGGCTTTAACCTCATCTTCAGATAGCTGCTGTGGCAAATACGTTTGCAATACAGTGACTTCAAACTTCTCTATATCAGCTAAATCGTGGCGATTTGCAGATTCATACGCTGTAATTGAATCACGACGTTGTTTCAGCATTTTCTCAATCACAGCAATTACGTTGCTGTCATCTAATTCCACTCGCTCATCCACTTCACGCTGCTTGATTGCAGAGAGAAGTAAACGAACCGCACCTAAACGCACACTATCTTTAGCGCGCATTGCTGTTTTCATGTCCTCAGATATCTGAGCTTTTAGTGACATGAAAAATTCTTAGAATAATTTTGCTGGAAGTGTTTGTTTAAGCAAGCGGCGATATTGACGCTTAACCGCAGCAGCAGCTTTACGCTTACGCTCCCACGTTGGCTTCTCATAGAATTCGCGCGCGCGAAGGTCATTTAACAAACCAGTTTTTTCAATTAAGCGTTTAAAACGGCGAAGGGCAACGTCAAACGGTTCATTTTCTTTTACACGTACACTAGACATTCGTTCTCTCTTATCGGTAATAATGCTCAAGCTTTTGTGAACTGCAGCGATTTATGTAAATCATCCGCGTTCTAAACCTGAGAAAAGTCCGCTATTTTAATCGTATAATTGTTTTTATTCAATTACTTTGTGCATTTGTACTGCAAATGCACTCAAATAAAATGTTGTAGCGTCAAATCTTAAAGATTTAAATCATTCAAATTAGACTTAATTATATTGGATCACACATAAATGTTGGTATTAGGGGTTGAATCATCCTGCGATGAAACAGGTATTGCATTATACGATACCGAGCGCGGCTTATTGTCACATGCATTACATTCGCAAGTAGACATGCACGCAGAATATGGGGGCGTAGTGCCAGAACTCGCTTCGCGCGATCATATTCGGCGAGTTTTGCCACTGACTGAACGCACCTTAAAAGAAGCCAATAAAACACTGCAAGATATTGACGCAATTGCCTACACACAAGGCCCAGGATTGTCTGGAGCCTTGTTAGTGGGCACTAGCTTCGCGGAGTCCTTAGCCTTTAGTTTGCAAATTCCAACCATTAGCGTTCATCATCTTGAAGGTCATTTATTAGCCCCATTGCTAGAAGATAATCCGCCTGCATTTCCATTTGTAGCGCTACTGGTATCTGGTGGACATAGCCAATTAATGCGAGTTGATGGCATTGGTGAGTATCAACTTTTAGGCGATACTTTAGATGATGCCGCTGGGGAGGCGTTTGATAAAACCGCTAAATTATTGGGCTTAGGTTACCCAGGTGGTCCAGCATTGGCTAGGCTTGCAGAAAATGGTCATCCTCGATTTAAATTACCGCGTCCGTTACTTAATAGCGGTGATTTAAATTTTAGCTTTAGTGGCCTAAAAACTGCTGTACTAACACTCACCAACAAACATCAACCTTTAGATGAAGCGACTAAGGCTGATATTGCTTGGGAATTTCAGGAGGCCGTGACTGAATTGCTCACCATCAAGTGCATGAGCGCCCTACGTGAAACTGGATTAGATCGCCTAGTGGTTTCAGGCGGTGTTGGTGCGAACTCAAAATTACGTGAAAAACTAAATGCCGCTACCAGTCGAAAATTATGCCAGGTGAGTTATCCACGTTTAGAGTTTTGTACAGATAACGGCGCCATGATCGCTTTTGCTGGCGCTATGCGCCTAAAGGCTATGCAGACTAATGACCTTCAGAACCATCACTTTAGCGTGAAACCTAGATGGAATTTAGCTGAGCTACAAAAACCCTAACGCTTACCAAATCCTGACTCAGTCCCAGCTAGCAGTTTTTGGATATTACTTCTATGTCGCCAAATTAGAAGTGCCATCATCACCAGTATCGCCAGCACGTAATCAGAGATTCCAACTAAGTTATCCGCTTCTGGTAATAAATACCATGCATATAATGGTGCTAACGCTGCTGCTGCAATCGCACTTAAAGAAGAGTAACGTGTTATAGCAAAAACTAAAATCCAAGTGAGCATCACTGCTAACCCTAACAGAGGGGATATCGCCAACATAATGCCAAAAGCGGTTGCCACCCCTTTTCCACCTTTAAAATGATGATAAATTGGATAAAGATGTCCAAGGAATATAGCCAGGCCCAACACACTCACTACCCACATGGACATGTCAGTTTGTATTGCTAACCAAACTGGAAACCAGCCTTTCAAGGCATCACCCAACAAGGTTAAGACTGCAGCCGACTTTTTTCCACTTCGTAACACATTGGTCGCACCAGGATTTCCGGAACCAACACTACGTGGATCAGGCAACCCAAATAAACGACTGACCAAGATGCCGAAGGCAATAGATCCTAGCAAATAGCCTGTGACTATCCATATTAGTGGGATCAAGGTAACAGGGATAAAGCCTAATTCATTCATCTTAATTTAATCATCTTGCTGATTGCTCGCCAGATGCTCTAAAATCTGTAAGCGGTAATTCTAAACCATATAGGCACGACTTAAGTCATGGATATCATCTTTTTAAGCGAAGTTAAGGTACAAACCAAACTGGGCGTTCCTGTTTGGGAACGCTTACTACCGCAAACTATTATTTTAGATATAGAGATTGGCTACGATCTAAGCCGCGCCTGCCATAGTGACAGTATTGCTGACACGATAGACTACGGCGCTGTAGTCACGCGTATCCGCGATACCTTAAGCACCAATAGCTTTCAACTGGTAGAAGCTTTAGCTGAGCATATATGCCAGCTAATACTGAAGGAATTCGGTGCATTAAGTGTGAAAATAAAAGTGGCTAAACCGGCTATTCTTCCCGGACTAAAAGCGCTAGGGGTCGTGATTGAAAGAAGTAAGAATTAATGCACTCCTAGCCTCGCGGATGATGATTACTATGGAGATTCTTTAAACGCTCGCGGGCAACGTGCGTGTAAATCTGGGTAGTAGAAATATCGGCATGTCCAAGCAACATTTGCACCACGCGTAAATCGGCCCCATGATTCAATAAATGCGTAGCAAAGGCATGGCGCAAAACATGTGGAGACATCGGCTTAGTAATCCCGGCTACCAAAGCATATCGTTTTATTAAATACCAGAACGCCTGCCGCGTCATCTCAGCACCTCGATTAGTCACAAATAAGGCATCACTCAGGCGTTGCTCCAAGATGGCAGGCCTAGCCTCTTGCAGATAGCGCGAAATCCAATCTATCGCTTCTTCACCCATCGGGACTAACCGCGTCTTACTTCCCTTACCTGTGACTCGAACTACGCCATCACTTAAACTCACTTCAGTGGTTTTGATTCCAACCAACTCGGATACACGCAGCCCACAGGCGTAAAGTAGCTCCAACATGGCACGGTCGCGCAATCCAGCAGGCTCTAAATCATTTGGCGCTTTAAGCAAAGCAATCACCTCTTCCTCACCTAAGCTCTTCGGGAGACTGCGTGGTAATTTCGGCGACTGAATTTGTATGGTGGGGTCTAAGGTAACTTTATTTTCGCGTAGTAAGTATCGATAAAATCGACGCATACTGGCTATTAAGCGACTGATACTGCGAGGTTTACACTGAGGAAATCGAACTGCTAGGTATTGTTGAATATCGGCCTGATCGACGCCTAATAAGGTTTTTTGTTGTTGCGCTATCCATAGTGCAAACATACTTAAATCTAAACGATAACTCGCCAATGTATTTTTGGATAAGCCATCTTCTAACCACAGGTGATCAATAAAAGCATCCAGCTCCGCTAACTCAGATTCTACAATTTTAATCTCATGCATGAGCCGTTCCTAAATCAATCCCTTCATGTTGCAATAACCATCGTTTCACCAATACTCCATTTTTCTTGCCCTGCAAAAATCCGCCAATGCCAGATTTTGCCACAACACGATGACAGGGGATAATAATGGGGAATGGATTTGCACCACAGGCATTAGCTACTGCGCGCGGTCCCGAGCCGAGCAACGCTGCCAGTTGACCATAAGTACGGGTTTCTCCAACGGGAATAGCATAAATCGCCTGCCATACCCTTAGTTGAAATTGCGTGCCCGTCAACTGTGGAAAGTCACATTTAAAACTTGGTAGCGCAAAATAGGACATAATTTGTGTATACAACTTAGACATTAATTGCTGAGAAGCTGGTTGAGTCGCTACTAATAATACTTCACCAAACAGATCAATTCTAAGCTGATTATCATCAGAGATAATTGCAACCGTGCCGAAGGGCACAGTAAAACAGGCTTCATACTTTGGGTATCCGTATTTCGTGGTTGATATCAACAAGATCAATGAAGTCTTGGGTAGTACATTACGCCAAATTTCTCAGACAGGGACGACAGCCGTTTGTCCAACGTCCACAACTCTGCACCTGGAGTGATTAGTGTGGATGCCAGCAAGATCATATCCACGATGCCGCACCCTTGGCCATAGAGCTTCTCCCGCTCAATGAAGTCCATCACCTCGCTCAAACTTGCCTGCTGCGACTGCTTTAGTGCCGCCAGGGAAGACAACGTACCTGTACGCGAAGGTGGGGTGCCACATGCAAGCTCAGCCACGACCATCGGGTGAATTAGCACCGCGTCGCAGTCAAGCAGGTCAATTAACCCCTGGTTGAGCTCACGGAAATGATTAACCCATACGGAAGTATCCACTAAAACGCCCATCATTAAGCGCCACTACGCCGACGAGGAATGTCATCCATATCCGGCATGGATGCTCCTAACGCAGACAGCCGTCTTGATGCCTGAACTCTGACGAATATCTTGATTGCCTCTCTGAATAGATCAGCTTTGTCCATGGCGGGGTCTGCAACCTCCAGAGCCTTCTCATACAGCGAGTCTTCAATCGTTACGGTTGTTCTCATATCATCACCATTATCATCAAATAATGCATCATTATACATCACATGAGTCATCACAGCGAATATTTTTGTCAGGAATGAAGTCGTAATCTATGGTTGCTATCAATCACGTATTACGGATACCCCATATTTTTTTATCATGGCTTGATGTTAAACCAATGCGAGAAACCTGCAAATGCTCAGCACCTATTATTTATGCAGGCGTAAAAAAACCCCGAGTGACTTGCATCATCTTGGGGCTTTTTGAGCGCCTCACAGCGCTGAGATATTAAACACTTATTCTGCTGAAGCAGGTGCCAATACTTCTTTCTCACGTATAAATAATTTTTCTTTAATACGTGCTGATTTACCTGAACGCTCACGCAAGTAATAAAGTTTCGCACGGCGAACGTCACCGCGGCGCTTCACTTCAATACTAGCAATTAATGGTGAATGCGTTTGGAATGTACGCTCAACACCTTCACCAGATGAAATTTTACGTACAATAAATGATGAGTTTAAGCCACGATTACGTTTAGCAATCACAACACCTTCATATAACTGCACACGTTTACGTGTACCTTCAACTACGTTCACACCGATCACTACAGTGTCACCAGGTGCAAAGCTAGGAATATTTTTGCCTAAACGGGCAATCTCTTCCTCTTCCAGCATTTTAATAATATCTGCCATTTTCTTATCCCTTGCGGGTTCCTTTTATTTATAAAGAAACTTGTTCCTGCTACTTAATCTTCCTGTAGCAGCCGTGCCTCTTCTTTCGTCAACGGCCTTACGGCCAATAAATCGGGACGTTGATCCCGAGTTCTGTGCAATGACATTTTCAAACGCCACTGCTTAATCTTTGCATGATTGCCTGAGAGTAAAATCTCCGGCACTTTCACGCCTTTATATTCTTCTGGCCTAGTGTAATGCGGGCAGTCTAACAAGCCATCTACAAATGAATCTTCAATTGCAGAATCACTATCGCCTAAACTACCTGGCAACTGACGCACGACTGCATCAATTAATGCCATGGCAGGTAACTCTCCGCCAGTTAACACATAATCACCAATCGATATTTCTTCATCTACTACCGCATCAATTAACCGCTGATCTACACCCTCATAGCGACTAGTCAATAGAATCAATCCTGACCTTTGGCTTAACTCCATCACTTTCTGATGGGTCAGCGCTTTACCCGCTGGAGACAGATGAATCACCCAACTATCAATTTTATCTGCTGCTTGCACCTGTTTTGCCGCGTTTATGGCTAGATCTAATGGATCGGCCAACATCACCATTCCTGGACCACCGCCATAAGGCCGATCATCTACCGTTTTATGATTATCGGTAGTGAAATCGCGAGGATTCCAAAACTGCAATCTATAAATATTTTGCTGTAGCGCTCTACTGGTAATCCCATGTTTGGTAATTGCATCAAACATTTCTGGAAACAAGGTCACTACATCAAACTTAAAACTCATCGCAAACCAACATGCTTAGAAATCAGCATCCCAATCTACCAACATGGTCTTGGCTTTAATATCAACTTCGAGCACTACTGCTGCGGTAAATGGCAGTAATCTTTCTTGTTGTTGTTTTTCTTTGACTCCGGCTTTATCTGCTGAAACGGCTATTTCAGTATCTGGCTTTACTACCAACACATCATTAGCACCAGTTTCAAACACATCAACAATTAAACCAAAATCAATATCTTGCAAATTCTTAACGCGTACACCGATCAAATCGGACCAGTAATACTCATTCTCTTCCGCTTCTGGCAGTTTTGACCTTGGCACTGCAATTTGTTTACCCTTGCAGGCTAACGCAGCGTCACGGTCATCTATTCCTTTAAGCTTCACTACAATGACATCATTGTGAACTTTGGCGGTTTCAACCACCATTTCACGCCAATCGTCACCTTTACCAAGCCACCAGTTGTCGTAATCAAAGAGGCCGTCAAACGCTTCGGTATCTGGCACTATTTTTAACCAGCCAAAAACGCCGTAGGGCGCAACAATGCGCCCCATGACTACCATATCATTTACTGCCAAGATTACTCACTTGCTAACTATATTTTTATCGCCTAATTGCGTGCCACATAAAGTAGCAGCTTAAGCTAAATAAAAATTAAGCTTCTGGAGTTTCAGTGTCTGCTGGCGCTTCAACTGCAACTTCTGCAGCAGCTTCAACAGCTGGCTCTTCAGCAACAGCAGCAACTTCAACCACTGCTTCTTCAGCTGCGGCAGCAACTTCAGCTTCTTTTGCAGCTAATGCATCAGCTTTTGCTTGCTCAGCATCTGCAGCAGCTTTAGCATCTGCGTCGGCTTTTGCAGCATCCGCTACAGCTTTGGCTTTTGCAGCTTCAACAGCAGCTATTTTAGCTTTAGCTGCATCTGCTTTAGCAGCATCTTTAGCTTTAGAAGCAATTGCGTGCTCCGGGCCTTTAGCGTGAAATTTAACTAAACGCGCAACTGTATCTGATAGTTGTGCGCCTTGGCCTTGCCAATGAGCTACACGAACTTGATCAACACGTAGGGCTTCTGCGCCTGCTTTAGCTGATGGATTGTAAAAACCAACACGCTCAATAAAGCGGCCATCACGACGATTGCGTGAATCAGCAACTACTAAGTTGTAAAAAGGAGTTTTTTTCGCGCCACCACGAGCTAAACGAATAATAACCATAATCTGTGTTCTCTTTATTGAAAATATATTGCAGAAAGCCGCGGATTATACGTAATTTGTAGATGTTTTGGCAAGAAGTTTATATAGCTTGTACTGATTTATATCTAATATTTCTTCTTAATCCACATTCACGACTGTTTTCTGTAACGCGTAGGGTCCGCTAGACCTGCCGCAATAAATCCTTCTCGCCTTAATCGACATGAGTCACATAAGCCACAAGCTTCTCCATGAGCATCGGCTTGATAGCATGAGACCGTCATCGCATAATCAACCCCTAATGAAGTACCTAGTCCAATAATTTCAGCTTTAGTCATATCAATTAGTGGCGCATGTATCGTAATGGTTTGACCCTCAACTGCACTTTTAGTCGCTAAATTGGCCATATCTTGAAAGGCTTTTACATATTCACCACGGCAATCTGGATATCCAGAGTAATCAAGTGCATTAACACCAATAAAAATATCCTGACTACGCAAGACCTCAGCCCATGCCAATGCCAAAGACAACATAATGGTATTACGAGCTGGCACATAGGTCACCGGAATGCCTTCAGTTTCCATTTCAGGCACTGCAATCGCATCGTCGGTAAGCGCAGAACCGCCGAATAAAGATAAGTCTAATTGCGCGGTTTTATGCAATGTAGCACCCATAACGCTCGCTACATTTTTAGCTGCATCCAATTCAGCAATATGGCGCTGGTGATAGTCTAAGCTTAGGCAATAACATTCAAAACCCAACTTACGCGCATAAGCCAATACTGTTGCAGAATCTAGACCACCCGAAAGCAATACAACCGCTTTAGGCTTAGCTACTAACAAGTCCTTGTTGTTAATATTTTTAGTATTATTCATTAAACACCCGGCTTTTCGCCCCACAATATTTTATGTAATTGCAACTGCATGCGTACAGGCAATTTATCCGCTAACACCCATTCAGCGAGTTTGGTTGGGTTGACCTGACTATAAACCGGCGAGAACAAAACTGGACACTTTTCAATCAGCTTATGCTTAGTCAATATCTGCTTAGCCCACTGATAGTCTGCATAGTCACACAATACAAACTTAACCTCATCATTCGCTTTTAGATGAGATAAATTTTCCCATAGGTTGTTCTTTTCTTCACCTGAGCCAGGCGTTTTCACATCTAAGATTACTGAAACACGGTCATCTACTGGGCCTATATCAATGGCGCCGCCAGTTTCTAAGGACACACTGTAACCTGCATCACATAACTGCCTCAATAATACTAGGCAGTCTTTTTGCGCTAACGGTTCTCCGCCAGTAACAGTTACATAAGGAGTAGAAAATTCTGCCACTTTAGCCAAAATTTCCGCAATTTCAATATTACTGCCACCACTAAAAGCATAAGCGGTGTCACAATATACGCAACGCATCGGACAGCCAGTAAGACGTACAAATACAGTAGGCAGCCCCACGCGGGATGACTCACCTTGAAGTGAATGAAAAATTTCGTGGATTTTGAGTTTCATTGAATATTTAAAGACTATAAAAAAGCACCAACATTTTGATTGGCGCCATTTTAACTTAAATCAGCTTAAGTTGCTGTTTTGACTGTGACTCTTACTTAATGCTCTCTAACACTTTGAGCCGCTTTTGCGCTATAGGGGTCACTTCGCTATTAGGAAACTTGGCAATTAAGTCATGCAAAGTCTTTTTAGCGTTAGGGAGCAAACCGAGTTGAATTTGGCTATTGGCCATATTAAACAAAGCATCCGGCACTTTAGGGCTCTCTGGATGCTGATCTATCAGCTTCTGCTGGGTAGCAATTGCTGATTTATAGTTCTTTAACGCAAATTGCGTATACCCCAAGCCGTACGTAGCTTCAGCAGCCAAAGCACTATTCGGATACTCTTTTAAAAATTTATCATAAGCGCTAAAGGCATCTTTAAACTTAGACTCTTTGGACAAGCCGTTTGCAAGCTCTATCAACTGAAATTCTTGAGTATTCTTACCGGGCGTTGCTGCGATCACTTCCGCTGGTGCACTGGCTTCTACTGCAGTGGCAGGAGTAGGCGCTGGAATGGATTCCAGTTTACGTAAACGCGCGTCAGTATCGGTATATAAATCTTTTTGGCGTTGTTGCGTGGCGTCTACATTATGACTGGCAAATTCAAGCTGTCCTTTAAGCTTTGCTACATCTTGTTTGAGCGCTTCAATTTGGTTCAGCATATCACCTAACACTTGGCCTTTGGTAATGGCTTCTATTGCCAATACACGCTGCTCAAGGGCCTGTTGACTTTGCACTAGCTTAGCTAAAGTCGCTTGTGATGCCTGATTCTGGCTTTGCATAACTGCCTCAACTTCTAGGATTTTCTTACGCGCTTCCGCATCATCAAACAACGCTGCGTGAGCGCCTGCTGCAAACAACTGTGTGCTTAACAGCAGGCTAACCAGAATCAGTTTTTTCATCATTTCTATCTTATTAATTAATATATTTAGACTATAACAATACGAATAACTTAATCGTTTTCGTAAGCAATGTCTACGCGACGATTCAGTTTATAACAAGCATCGTTTGCGCAACCAGCAGTGGCCTTTTCTTCACCATAGCTTACAGTTTCAATTTGCTTATCTTGCACACCTAGTAAGTTAAGTGATTTCTTAACTGATACTGAACGACGTTGACCTAATGCTAAATTGTATTCACGGGTGCCGCGCTCGTCAGTATTGCCTTGTAAAGCAACTTTTGCATCAGCATGTGCAAGTAAATATTTAGCGTGAGCTTCAATCAGTGGACGGAATTCAGCCTTGACTGCGTCGCTATCAAAATCAAAATAAATATTACGCTTCGATAAAATATTGCTTGGATCTTTTAATGGACTATTACCTTTAGCCTGGCTATCAATGACCACTTCTTTGATGGCTGAAGAATCTGCACCATTAGCTGGCGCTTTTGGTGCACTGGCACTTTTATCTTCAACTGCGGCTGGCTTTTCAACCATTGGCGCGCTTTTACAAGCGGTCAATACCAAAGCCAACATTAAGCTACCTAATAATTTTTTATTCAAAATGACTTTATTCATACTGCTCTCCTTTAGAAACTACTTTTTTAACAAACCAAAAAATAACATAAATTGCATACAACGATATTTTTTACACTTAATTAATGAGTGGGCCCCAAGTTGGCTCACGCACATCACCACCGGACTCACTTAGTCGTTGCTTAATACGCCCATCAGATGACACAGCCGCCAAAGTACCACGTATTCCTAAACGTGTGGCATAGAGCAACATACGGCCATTGGGGGCGAAACTCGGTGATTCATCTTGCGCACCTTCGCTCAACAACTGCACCTGACCATTGCTTAAATCTTGCAAGGCCACACGAAATTTACCACCATCATTACGTATCATCGCCAGTAGCTTACCATCTGGCGAAAAATGTGGGCTCAAGTTATAGCTACCCTCAAAGGTCACGCGTTGCGCTTCACCGCCCATGGCAGAAACCTTATATATCTGAGGGCTGCCACCACGATCCGAGCTGAAATATATCCACTTAGCATCCGGCGACCAAGTCGGCTCGGTATCGATGGCATTACTTTTTGTCAGTAATTTCAAATCTGTTCCATCAGCATTGATGATATAGACTTGAGAGTTGGCAGCGTAAGTGAGCACAATTGCTAGCTTAGTGCCGTCTGGAGACCATGCAGGGGCACTATTATTTCCCTTGAAATTAGCCAAAATCATACGTTGCCCTGTCATTAATGACTGTATGTAAATAACAGGTTTTTTCTTTTCAAATGAAACATACGCAATCTTGGTGCCGTCTGGTGACCAATCTGGTGAAATAATAGGTTCTGCTGAGGACACTACAGTTTGCGGATTCTCACCGTCAGCATCCGCCACCTGCAAGGCATAACGGCCTTTAGCCTTGTTGATATAAGCAATCCGACTGGCGGCGTTGCCGATTTCACCAGTCAATTTTTGATAAATAACATCCGCTATTTTATGTGCCGTCAGTCGCAATTGACCAGGCGCTATATTGTATTCCATCCCCGCCAACTGAGTTTGTTTGAGTACATCCGCCAACTTAAAGCTCACTTTAAGGCGGTTACCTGGCAGCACTTCTATGGAGCCCACCGCCATGGCCTGCGCCTGCAACGCCGCCCATTCAGCGTATTTGATTTGTGCAATATCGCTTGGTCGGCTAACCACACCACCAGTTTCCAAAACGCGAAACATACCACTTCTCCGCAAATCTGCTGCAATGATAGTGCTGATATTATCTTGACTATTGGCTTGCGCAAACGGCACGATAGCAATCGGCACCTGCTGTGCACCTCCGCCGCTAATCTCTATTTCCAAGGCAGCATGAGCCAGTGATGAGGTGAGCAATACCGAGCAATATATAACCCATTTTAAGGCAGTCAATTTTATTATGTTCATGGTCTAGTTATGGCTCTGTTTATGGTCAGCTTAATGTTTTTAGTTGGCGTAATCTTAAAGCTAGCGTAAATTTTACTGCAATCGCGTGTTGATATCATCCTAGTTACAATTTATTACATATTAACTAATAGAAATACAAGTTATCACAAAAGAAGTTCTCTAATTAGCCTCGTTGGGGCGAAAGGTTAATTTAAGGCTTCTAAACTGATTAAACAGGTTGATGTCTTTAGGTAAAGGTAGTGGCTCAGAAGCCATAATGGCACGCTCCACAGCATTGTCACAACTAGGATTTCCACTAGATTTAATCAGCTTAGGGCTGCCATTTAACTG
>CAIOPD010000177.1 GCA_903860085.1 uncultured Pseudomonadota bacterium | reverse complement strand
TAGCCATTGCCAGCTTTGAAAAAAGTATAAATTTTGCAAAAGTAGCCAATAATCAGGCTTTTGTTCGCATTAATCAAAATGCGATAGGTGATATTTACTTTGAGAACAAGCAGTTTGATCAGGCACTTGCCCAGTATTTAGCTGGTAGTAAACTAGCTAATAATGACAATGAGCGTGGCGAGAGCTTTGAGCGAGTCGCATTAACTTATCACACACTGCAACAGCACGACAAGGCGCTAGAGTACCAACTCAAAGCATATTTAATGCATGAGCAAGTTGGCACCTTAGATCAATTAGCCCACTCTAGTATCGAGTTAGGCCACTATTACACAATGGTAAAAAGTTATGTCAGTGCCGAAAGAACCCTTAATAAGATTATTAAGTTAGCCAAGGAGCAGGGCGGTGCTTACTATGAAGCGCAAGGAAGTTATATGCTTGCCAAAGTTAAAATCGCTATTGGGGACATCCCTGAAGCAAAAGCACTAGTTGAGCACGCTAAATCAATCGCTAAAACTACTAATGACAAGGCTTTAGTTGAAGAGATTGAGCAGGAAACCCACGATTTATTTTAACTTATTGATACTGATGTAACATTTTCAGATAATCACTGTCCAAAGGGTTAACTTTATTCTTGCGTGAAAGCGATGACCATGATTATTCAAACTAAATCTGACATAGCTCCATCGGAAATTACGCCCATAGAAGTATTTCAAAATCGCCGACACTTTATACAGAAAGTAGGACTAGGCTTAACGATGGGGGCGATATCGACGATTACTCAGCCGTTATACGCCAACACAATCACATCATCAAACACACCTACCAGCGGCAATGTTGCAACACGCAGCAAGTCTTTACAGTTTGCTAAAACGAACTATGGTGCTGGTGAAAAGTTAAATACTTACAACGACATCACTACCTACAATAACTTTTACGAGTTTGGCACTAGTAAAAGCGAGCCTGCCATTAACTCGAAGTTATTTAAACCGCACCCATGGACCTTAAGTATTGAAGGTGAAATCAAAAAACCGAAAACCATCAGCATTGAAGACTTATACAAACTTGCCCCATTAGAAGAACGAATTTATCGCATGCGTTGCGTTGAGGGCTGGTCTATGGTTGTTCCATGGGTCGGGCTACCTTTAGCGCAACTCATTAAATGGGCGGAGCCTAATGGCAATGCTAAATATATAGAGTTTATTTCCTTAGCAGATCCACAACAGATGGATGGCGTCAATTTACCTATACTTGACTGGCCATATACCGAAGCATTAAGACTAGATGAAGCTATGCATCCACTCACAATCATGGCCGTTGGTCTTTATGGAGAGCAACTACCAAACCAAAATGGTGCGCCTATGCGCTTAGTAGTTCCATGGAAGTACGGCTTCAAAGGCGCTAAATCAATAGTCAAAATACGCTTTACTGACAAAATGCCACAAACTACCTGGATGAAGGCTGGCCCAAGCGAATATGGCTTTTATGCTAACGTTAACCCGTTAGTTGAACACCCGCGCTGGTCCCAGGCTTCAGAAAAACGAATTGGATCTGGTTTATTTGGTGGTCGCATTAAAACGCAGATGTTTAATGGATATAGCGAGCAAGTAGGGCAGTTGTACGCTGGTTTAGATTTACGTAAACACTTCTAATAGCTTTTATTGCTTTGGCTTGGTTGCTTCTAATACGTTGCCATTTCTTGATAACTGGTTGAAAATCTACATAAATTGTAATAACATTGTGCTTTTATAAAAAAGCTTAATGTTATTACAATATGCTTATGGAGAAATTAATGAAGGCAACACTTAGAAAAATGGGTAACTCTCAGGGAGTTCTAATTCCAAAGGCAATTATTGCCCAACTAGGGATAGGTGTAAACATGAATATGACAGTAGAAAATGACACGATCGTATTACGAAAAGCCGACAAACCACTGCGTGACGGTTGGCTAGACGCAAGCAAAAAAATATCTGCGGCAGGAGATGATGCGTTAGTGTGGCCTGAATTTAGCAATACCGAGGACGCCGAGTTGGTATGGTGAGGCGTGGCGATGTATGGTTGGCATCGCTAGATCCAACAGTAGGTAGTGAGATTCAGAAAACTCGCCCTTGCGTAATAGTGTCTCCAG
>CAIOPD010000176.1 GCA_903860085.1 uncultured Pseudomonadota bacterium | reverse complement strand
CTAGGTCTTTAGCCAAAACTTCAGCGATTTTATCTTCAAAGCCTTCTTGCTTAGAGTTTGAGAACGGCATATTGTCAGGGTCTGCACACACTTTAAATTCTGACTCATCAACCACACGACGAATCTCACCAATACGACCTTCATCCGGATTAAGTGTTGGAATATCTGGATCCGCAGCATATACATTGGCTGCAAGAATCAGACAGACTAACAGGCTTGATAGTTTTAAATATTTCAACATTACACGTTCCTTATCGACAAATTTACGGCCTGAAACGCCGTTGTATTCTATAGAGTACTCGTATTAAAAAAAGTTCTTGATGTAGGTTTAATGTCTACGCACATGATTTTAAACACCATGTATTGTAACGACTTTACAGCTACGCATGAAGATTATATAAGGACAATCCTTGTGTTTACGCCAAAGTTAAGCAACATAGTTTGATTTTATATAAAAAAACACCCCGACGAATCGGGGTGTTTTATTTTTACTTCGAACTAACTTTAGTAGTTAGCTAATAACTTATGTTTTTCAACAGTAAATTATAGGCTGAATACTGTTAATGCACCGCCGCCAGGAGCCGCGTTGTATTTAGTTAACTCTTTATAACCACCAGCAGCACCAAGTGCGTCTGTGTCGTTAGTCAGACCAAGGTTCATTGCAACGCCAGCCCAACCACCGATACCTGATAGTGTACCAACGTATTGTTTACCTTTGTGACCGTATGTGAATGCATTACCAATCACGCCAGAACCAACTTGGAATTTCCAAAGTTCTTTACCTGATTGTGCATCAACAGCCTTGAACCAACGATCAAGAGTACCGTAGAACACTAGATCTGAAGCAGTAGTTAAAGCACCACCCCAAGCAGAGAATTTCTCTTTGTTATACCAAACTTTTTTGTTGGTCATTGGATCATAAGCGCCGAAGCCACCCATAACACCGTCAGGGCCAGCAAACATAGTCAATGTAGCACCAACCCATGGTTGACCTGCAACGTATTTAGACTCAACTGGCTCGTATGTCATACATACGTGGTTCAGTGGAACATACATCAAACCAGTTTTTGGTGAATAAGCAGCTGGTTGTTGGTCTTTTACGCCTAATGCAGCAGGACAAACGCCTTTAGCATTGTAGTCTTGGTGAGTTGAAGCTGTACCTACTTTAGCAGGAACGCCTGTTTTCAAATCAACGCCAGTTGCCCAGTTAACGAATGGGTGTGCTTTTTCAGCAGCAATCAATGTACCGTTTGCAGCATTCCATGTGTACATAAAGCCGTTACGGTCAGTGTGGAATGCGTATGTTTTACCACCTTTGTCAAACAAGATTACTTCATTAATACCATCATAATCCCACTCATCATGTGGAGTCATTTGCATGCCCCATTTAGCAACGCCTGTGTCTAAGTCACGAGCGAAAACAGTCATAGACCATTTGTTATCGCCAGGACGGACATCTGGGTTCCATACTGAAGGGTTACCTGTTCCGTAATATACTAAGTTTGACTTAGCATCATACGGCCACCAGCCCCATACAGAACCACCACCATGTTGCCAACCATCTTTAACTGCTTGTGGTTTTAACCATGTGCGAGTACCAAGATCTTTTTCGCCGATCTTAAGTTGATCGTTTGGAAGAGCTTTGAAAGAACCGCCCATTTTATTACCACCGTTCACATCAGCGTAAACTGACAATGCACTGTATTGTGGATTTTCTTTGTTGAAGTCAGCACCGATCAATACATCAGCATCTGGGCCTGTTGACCAGGCTTTCCATGCTAATGAACCGTCTTTGATGTTGTAAGCAGCTAAGAAACAACGAACACCGAATTCAGCACCAGAACAACCCGTTAACACTTTGTCTTTACGTACTTGTGGAGCATTGGTGTTAGTAGCGCCGACTTTTGGGTCATTTACTAATACCGACCATTCTTTAGCACCAGTTTTAGCATTCAAAGCAACTAAATTACCATCATTTTGTTGCAAGAAGATTTTGCCGTCGCCGTAGCCAAGACCGCGGTTTACGTTATCGCAACATAAAACAGCTTGTACTGATGGATCTTGTTTTGGGAAATAAGACCATGAGATTTTTTGATTGTCGTTTAAATCAAGTGCGTATACATTGTTTGGGAACGCTGTATGTACATACATCATGTTACCAATAACTAGCGGCGAACCTTCGTGACCACGGTTTACACCGGTTGCGAATGTCCAAGCTGCTTTAAGGTTTTTAACGTTACCTTTGTTGATTTGTGCCAAAGCACTGTGGCCTTGGTTTAGGTAGCCACCGCGTGGGTCAGCCCAGTTGTTTGCGTCTTTCATTGCTGCTTCATGATCTTCGCCTGCTGCTGATGCTACCATTGGCATTGCCACTGATAAACCTGCAACTAAGCCAAGTGCTAATTTGATCTTGTTGATTTGCATATTAATCTCCAAAGTTAAACTACTAAGGTTGTAAAATCATTTCTCTTGCAGCTAAATTTTTTGATGTATTCCCAAATTATTTAACTGTTTATTGAAATCATTTTTACTGCACATTTTCATGTGCGTACAGAACTATATTCTACTCAATCACGAATTGCAATACATTAGTTACAATTTATTTACAATTAGTTCTAGGTTTGCGTAAATAAGTGTTTTTACCAAAGCGCCTAAATGCTAAAATATAAAAAAATATCATTTACAATCAATTAGAAAGCTTAATTTAATCTATGCAAAATCCCACTTACATCTTGTATCCTGAAATTGATATTTCATTCAAAAATACCTTAAGAGTTGATGATTTGCATGAAGTTTATTATGAAGTATGTGGCAATCCTAATGGCGTTCCAGTTGTTTTCTTGCACGGCGGCCCAGGTAGCGGGTGCAACCCAGTTCAACGTCGGTTTTTTGACCCTTCTTTCTATTTGATCGTTCTAATTGATCAGCGCGGTTGTGGTCGAAGTAAGCCTCAAGGCTCCGTCATTAAAAATACAACAGCCGATCTTGTCGCAGATATTGATGCAATCCGCAATGAATTGAACATACAAAAATGGCTTGTATTTGGCGGTTCGTGGGGGAGCACATTAGCCCTTAGTTATGCTCTTGCTTTTCCGTTGCGAGTTACCGGTCTTATTTTGCGTGGCATATTTTTAAGCCGCCCTTCTGAACTAAACTGGTTTTTAGGTGATATTGCCCACTTCTATCCTGAGGTTTGGGATGCACTGATTACATACCTGCCTGCATCAGAACGAAGTGATGTTTTATCTGCTTATAGCCAGCGTTTATTTAGTGATGACTCAACAGTAAACATTCCTGCAGCTTGGCAATGGAATGCTTTTGAAAATTCGATTATGCGTTTGATTCCAAAAGAATCCAAAGAGGCTGAAACGCCAAGCAGTGAACAAGACGCAACTGAAGTGGCTAGAGCAAGGATACAGATTCACTATATAGAGCATCAATGCTTTGTGGATGGCACTGCTATATTAGCCTCTGCACCAGAACTTGCGCATATCCCTACCATCATTGTGCAAGGGCGCTACGACATGGTGTGTCCACCCAAAAGCGCCTGGGAGTTAAGCCGTGCTATGCCGCATTCAGAGTTTCATATAATTCAAGATGCTGGTCATTCAGCTATGGAGGTTGGTATTACTTCCGCTTTAATCGCTGCCACTGAAAAATTTAAACACTTAAATAGTAGTTGTTAATTGCATGATAGAAAATATGGGTAAAACAAAATTTACAGCAAAACCCAAAGCCGGCTTAATTAACAATATACGTAGCGCGGTCACAGAATCAAGTTTCTCTTACGATGAGAAACGTTATAGCACGCCCTTATTTGTTGCTCATGAAACCTTTAATGCTTTTCAACGCCACAATGTACTAGGGCTATCCGCGGCACTGTCCTTCTATGCCATGTTTGCACTGATTCCGAT
>CAIOPD010000175.1 GCA_903860085.1 uncultured Pseudomonadota bacterium | reverse complement strand
GTGCGGTATGATCTGAAAATGAGTGATTAATGACAGGGCTAACAATGAGCACCTCATTCGGAATAATCACTTCCGTGCCATCTAACTTACGCAATACTAGGTAGCGCATGCGTAACTCGTTGACCACGCCATAATGGGTATCTACGGTAATCACATCTCCTATCTGCATGGATTTATCTAGCAGGATAATAAAGCCGCTGACATAATTGCTAGCAATACGCTGCAAACCAAAGCCCAAACCCACGCCTAGCGCACCACCAAACACTGATAAAACCGTAATATCTAAGCCTACAACTGATAACGCTATCAGCATGGCAATAGACAACAGTAGGATGCGAAGTAATTTACTGAGTACCACACGCATATTCATATTAATGTTTTGCGCGCGCATTAATTTATTCTCAATAAACCGACTAAACCAAAGTGTGGCTAATAGTGTAGTGACAATGATCACAAGGGTTTGTAGGGTTTGCAAGAGATTGACTTGGTGAGACCCAAGGTTAAATTGAATGTCGGCAAGTGTATTTAATAGGTCTGGCAGATAACCACTGAGATGCAAGGCCAATAGTACCCAAATGACAGCTGAGATAGAGTTCTCTAGTGTTTTAAGTAAACCACCTGGTGCTAATATATAACGTACCCCGTACACAACTAGCCGTATCACTGCCATTGCCAGCAGCAAAGTGCTAGCTAATCGTAATAGGCTCGTATGCTGCCAGTAGCCAAGAATGGCTTTGGCAACCAACACAAAGATGAGGGAAGTAAGGGGAAATAGCACACGATTAACGCCACCTATGCCTAACTTCCAATTATCAGGGGCGCTACGCATCACATAAGCGCGCAGGGCGCCATTAATAAACCAAGCTAATGCACAAGCTAAAACAATAATTGCCAACTGCCAAAGCGCCGCAGGCGTAGATAGATCACCATAAACTTCTTGCCAAACAAATTGTATGTCTTGATTCATCAGGAGCGCTTAATTATAGGTAGGTGAATAAAACGGTCTCAAAGAAACTAAGATTAATTATTCTCTAAGCGATGATTTCTTATTCTACGATTTTCCATATAGCGCAAACCGGTAAAAGTCAGAAGGCCGATGCCAATCATACCTAAGATAAAGAAGCCATAAGCTACTTGCCAAGGGACTGCGTGCGTCATCATTGAAAATTCTGACATACCACCAATCCCTGCCAGCACATTAATTGGCATAAAAACTACACTAATGACGGTTAACCGTTTTAAATCCTTATTCTGATCAACATTCAAGAAGCCGACGGTTGCATCCATTTGGAAGTTAATTTTATTAAACAAGAAAGTGGTGTGACCATCTAGCGATTCGATATCTCGGAGAATCTCCCGTACATCTTCATGTTGCGGGATAGATAAAAATTTACGGCGCATCAGAAAAGATAAGGCATTGCGCGTGTCTAAAACATTCCGGCGAATGCGTCCATTAAGATCCTCTTCAACAGAAATCGCGGTCAGAATTTTAGCAGCCTGTTCATTGGTCATATGTGAGCGGAATACTTGACGCCCCACTTCTTCCAACCTGACGTATTCATCCTCTAGCGCATTCGCTGAGTACTCTACATCGGCCGCATACAAATCTAGCAGCACATCTTTAGCCTCAGATACATATCCAGCCTGAGCACGTGCGCGCAAGCGCTGTAAGCGGAACACTGGTAACTCTTCACTACGTACTGAGAATAAGGTGTCATTCTTTAAAATAAAGGCCACAGCAACGTTACGGGACTCATCTTCACGGTCAAGTAAGAATGCAGAGTGTAAATGCACCTCACCGTCTTCTTCTTCATAAAATCGGGCGCTGGTTTCTAAGTCTGTTAGTTCTTTAGGATTGGGCAGATTGACGCCAAATATTTCTCTCGCCCAAGCAAGTTGCTCATCCTCTGGCGTTACCAAATCAACCCAAATTGGCTTGGCTTGGGCTAGATCTTCACGAGTGAAAATGGGAATTTGACGTAAACGGCCTTCATGCAAATCAAACACACGAATCACCATGCTTTGGCTTTGCTGCTTAGGTTCAGATACAAACTCTACACGTACAGAATCTGAAACAACCAATAGTATTTCTTCCTTACGCTCTTCGTTGATCTGCTGCCATAGCACCTGACGTTCGTCGGATGTCAAGGCTTCAAGAATGCGCGCAACTTCTGTAGTGTCTAGCTTATCCAATAAGCGACGCAATTCAGATTGATTATTCTGTTGAACCATAGTTTCGACTAGGTCGTGACGTTGCATATCTTGCCTATGCACTAAGTCTTCAACCAGCTTATGGCGCTCAATCATGCTTTTAATTTTAGACCGATGATCTTGAACGGTTTCTAAGTCACTCATCAAGGCTGCCTTTACGCGGAAACAATACTTTAAATTATTCTTGAATTCTAACACGTGAATTAATAAAAAAAACGATAAACTATGCTTAGAAAGGCTTACGTAAGCCATTGGTATTTGTTACTGTGCACGTAAGCTACAGTTATTCTAAGTTGTCAGGACTAAATTACATTGGCTACCAATCTAAAATTATACTCAACATCTTATTGCCACCTCTGTGAGCAAGCTGAGGACATGTTAATTTCACTAGGGAAGTTACATCCTATTACATGGCAAATCATAGAAATAATTGATGATGAGGCTCTGCTAAGCCTTTATGGGACTTCAATACCAGTAATAAGAAGAGTTGATACTAATCAGGAGTTAGCATGGCCATTTACAAAGCGTGAGATTGAGCGACTTATTAGTTAAGGTTGAAGTAAGCAATTAAAAATACAAAAAGCCAGCATTAAGCTGGCTTTTTGATTTAACTATGATTGACTAGCTAATTAGTCTGCAACTACAACTTCAGCACCAGTATCAGGACGATCTACCAACTCAACTAAAGCCATTGGAGCGTTGTCACCATTACGGAAACCACATTTCAATACACGTAAATAACCGCCATTGCGAGTTAAGTAGCGTGGACCAAGTTCAGCAAATAATTTACCTACGATATCACGGTCACGCAAACGACTAAACGCTAAGCGACGATTTGCTAAAGTTGGCGTTTTACCTAAAGTAATCAAAGGTTCTGCAAACTTACGCAACTCTTTTGCTTTTGGCAAAGTAGTTTTAATGACTTCATGACGTAGCAATGAAGCTGTCATGTTACGGAACATAGCTGCACGATGGCTGCTAGTACGATTTAATTTACGATTGCTATTACCGTGACGCATAGTAATTCCTTAAAGTTTCTTTAACTTAGTTAATAAAGCTTATTGACTAAGCTTTTTCAAGACCAACAGGTGGCCAGTTTTCTAATTTCATGCCCAAAGTTAGGCCACGCGTAGCGAGTACATCTTTAATTTCGTTTAGTGACTTACGACCAAGGTTTGGTGCTTTTAACAGCTCATTCTCAGTACGTTGGATCAAATCACCAATGTAAAATATATTTTCTGCTTTTAAGCAATTTGCTGAACGTACTGTTAACTCAAGATCATCAACTGGACGCAATAAAATTGGATCCACTTGAGGAGCTGATTTAACTTCAACTTCGCTAGGAGCACCTTCAAGATCAGCAAAAACAGATAACTGACCCATTAAGATACGTGCAGCGTCGCGAATAGCTTGTTCAGGTTCAATAACACCATTAGTTTCAACATCCATGACTAATTTATCTAAGTCAGTACGTTGCTCAACACGTGCGCTCTCAACTTGATAGCTTACTTTGTTGATAGGACTAAATGATGCATCCACCATGATAAAACCAAGGATACGATCTTCTTCATTTGCTTTTTGACGAGCAGGCACTGGTTGATAACCTCGACCCATCTCAACTTTAACTTCTAAGTTAAGTTTGCCACCTTTAGTAAGGTGTGCAATCACGTGATCTGGATTAACAATTTCAGCATCATGACCTGTCTCAAAATCACCGGCAGTAACAACGCCTTCAACTGATTTATTTAGAGTCAAGATAGT
>CAIOPD010000174.1 GCA_903860085.1 uncultured Pseudomonadota bacterium | reverse complement strand
TGCAGTCATGGCAATTGCCAAAAGCAGTATTTGTTGCAAAAAGAGGTTGCACAGGATGTGGCAACACAAATTACCGCAGGTGATGGTCGCATTATGGGCGTTATGGTGGAGTCTCATCTTAATGAGGGTCGCCAGGAACATAGCATAGGCGAGTCCTTAGCCTATGGACAATCGATTACGGACGCTTGCTTAGGTTGGGAAGATTCAGTTGAGGTGCTGAATATGTTGGCGGTGGCAGTGCGAGAGCGTCGCCAAAAATCTAAATAATGTCAGATAGAGCGGTTTACAGGCGAGCTATCATGAATTTACGTAGTGATTAATAAGTAAGTTAGCGGTTATGGTGAAATGAAAACAAGTGCAAAATGCTTTCACGTTGTAGCACTTTTAGCAGCAACGAATACAATAACTTACTAAAAAGGAATTTATCATGTGGACTACACCAGCAGCTACAGAAATGCGTTTTGGCTTTGAAGTAACTATGTACGTAATGAATAAATAATTAGCCTTAAAGCTAAGTAAATAAAAAGGCTGCCGCAAGACAGCCTTTTTTTATGAAAATAAACAAGTTTTTGAATCGTAGAGAGTTATGCATATACATGTATTAGGTGCCGGTGCCGGCGGTGGTTTTCCACAATGGAACTGCAATTGTTTTAATTGTGATGGCTTACGTAAGGGCACTATCAAAGCCACAAAGCGGACGCAATCGTCAATCTGCGTCAGCAGTGACGGTGTGAATTGGGTGTTGTTTAATGCCTCTCCTGATGTATTGCAGCAGATTCAAGATTTTGCACCATTACAACCAGGTCGCGCTATTCGCGACAGTGGCATACAGGCAATCGTATTGATTGATGCACAAATTGATCACACCACCGGCCTGTATATGTTGCGTGAAGGCTCCGTAAAGCGTGAAATCTATTGTACTGATATGGTCTATGGTGACCTGACATCAGGTAATCAAGCGTTGAACATTCTAGGTTTTTACTGTGGCATTAACCACCATAATGTACCTATTGATGGTAAAGACAGTTTTACAATTCCCAGTGTACCTAACCTTAAATTTACCGCAGTGGCATTAAAAAGTGCTGCGCCCCCATATTCACCTCATCGTAATGATCCGCACCCAGGCGACACAATAGGCGTGCTTATTGAAGAAATTAGTACCGGTAAAAAGTGCTGGTATTCACCTGGATTAGCAGAAATTGAACCACATTTACCAGCGTTGATGAATCAAGCGGATTGTATTATGGTTGACGGCACTTTTTGGACTAATACAGAGATGATTGATCTTGGTTTAATGACAAAAACAGCCCGTAGTATTGGACATAATCCGCAATCTGGCCCTGGTGGCATGATAGAAAAGTTAGATGAATTCGGTGAGGTGCGCAAAGTGCTGATCCATATCAATAATACCAATCCAATTTTAAGGGAAGATTCTGCTGAACGTGCCGAGCTTACTCATCATGGGATTGAAGTAGCGTTTGATGGCATGGATATTATTCTTTAGGAGATAGCAATGAATGCAATGACGAATCAAGATTTACCATGGACACGCGAAGAGTTTGAGGATAAGTTACGGGAAAAAGGTAAGGGTTATCATATCTACCACCCGATACACGTCATGATGTATGAAGGTAAGATGACGAAAGAACAGTTGCAATGCTGGGTAGCCAATCGCTTTTATTATCAAATCGCCATTCCGCAAAAAGATGCAGCTATTTTATCTAACTGTCCAAATAAAGAAGTACGTAAAGAATGGATTGTCCGGATTACTGACCATGATGGCGTTGGTGATCAAGTGGGCGGTATTGAGGCTTGGATTCAATTGGGTCAGTCCGTTGGCTTAAGTCGTGAAGATGTAACTTCGCTTAAATTTCTAAGCCCAGGTGTAAAGTTCGCTGTTGATGCCTATGTAAATTTTGCTCGTCAGCGTCCTTGGCAAGAGTCTGTTTGCTCATCATTAACTGAATTATTTGCGCCACATATTCATCAACAACGTATTAGCTCTTGGCCGAGCATGTATCCATGGATTAATGAAGACGGTTTGGTTTACTTTAAAAAGCGTTTAACCGAAGCGCGTCGTGACGTCGAGCAAGGGTTAAGTGTAACGTTGGACTACTTCAGCACTTCACGTGAGATGCAACTAAAAGCTTTAGATATTCTGCAGTTTAAACTCGATGTGCTTTGGGTCATGGCCGATGCCATTATGCTTGCATGTACTGATATAAAAGTTGAAGGCAAAGACTACCTGCGCCAACCTGTGATTAATTTTAGTTAAAAAAGAGTGGCAATGGAAATCGTAATCTTACATACAGATGTCTACGCACTTTCGCACCATCATCGCTTTCAGTGGGAAGAGGCGCAACAAAACTATGTCATTCTTTTCCCTGAAGGTATGGTCAAGTTGCACGGTGGGGCGGGTGAAGTAATAAAGCGTGTTGATGCCAAGTTAACTGTTGGCGAGGTGGTTGAAGACCTAGTCAAGACGTTTCCTGATGCGCCTAATATCGAAGCTGAAATTATCGGTATGTTTGAGATGGCGGTAGGCAAGGGTTGGTTACGTAAAGTTTAGTGATGCCTTAACCGTTTAGCCTGAGTGCGAAAAATGGTCTAGCGCAAAAATCATTAAGTATGAAAATTTAGGAGTAGAAAAATGACACAAGCATCTTTGGGTGAGTCGGCAGTACAAAAAGTCGTCCATGCGCAGCAAAATAATGGCGTTGCAGCATCTACAACAAATACCCAGCCTTTATGGTTATTGGCAGAGGTTACTTATCGCTGTCCATTGCATTGTGCATTTTGCTACAACCCAACTGATTACGATAAGCACACGCAAAATGAGCTATCCACTGAGCAATGGATACAGGCATTACGTGATGCACGTAAATTGGGTGCTATACAGTTAGGTATCTCCGGTGGCGAACCATTGTTGCGTGATGACATTGAAGAGATTGTCGTCGAAGCGAAGAAGCTTGGCTATTACAGCAACTTAATTACTTCAGGGGTAGGGCTGACTGAAAAACGCATTCAAGCATTTAAAGATGGTGGCTTGGATCATATACAGTTGTCTATGCACGATATAAGTGAAGAAATTAATAACTTCATCACCAATACCAAAACGTTCGAACTAAAGAAAAAAGTGGCTGCGATGATTAAAAATCACGGCTATCCAATGGTGTTAAATGTGGTGATACACCGATATAACATTGGTCATGTGAAAGAAATTTTAGAGATGGCAGAGGCACTTGGCGCTGATTATATCGAGTTAGCCAATACCCAATATTACGGTTGGTCTTTGGTCAATCGCAGTCAGTTAATGCCGACTAAAGAGCAGGTGGATGAGGCTGAGGCGATTACCAATGCATTTCGTGCTAATCCAAACAATAAGATGAAGATCTTTTTTGTGGTGCCTGATTACTTCTCAGATCGACCGAAGAAATGCATGAATGGTTGGGGCGAGGTGTTTATGATTGTGACTGCCAATGGCGATGTGCTTCCATGTCATTCAGCCCGAGTGTTACCCAATATGCAATTTCCAAATGTGCGTGATAATGGGTTGGAATACGCTTGGAAGGAATCACCAGCATTTAATCAATATCGCGGTGATGACTGGATGAAAGAGCCTTGTCGCAGTTGCTCTGAAAAAGCCAATGATTTGGGTGGTTGTAGGTGTCAAGCATTCTTACTTACTGGTGATGCCGAAACTGCTGATCCAGTATGTACTAAGTCGCCTCATCATCACCTAATCACACAGGCTATTGAAGACTCTAAAAATCCCGTATTAGTCTCAAAACCTATCGTATTTCGTAATGATAAAAATTCTAAGAAAGTCATCGCTGGTGAGTTTGATGATCGGGTAGCAGAATTTCACTCTTTACCTTAACACAACCAATTTACATTAGGCTTAGCGTGTTTAAGTATCACAAGCTAAGCTTATTATGTTTAAATGAGACGCGCGAACAACTTAAGTTTTGCGCGTTTTTTTTGAGGTAATATATTGAAATATCCATCATCCCCACTAGTTTTGTCTATTGTATTGGCAAGCTTAGCTGCGATTGCCCCATTTGCAATCGACACTTACTTACCCGCATTTCCAATATTAGAAACCTCATTAAATGCTAACTCACTAGAATTGCAGCAAAGCCTGACATTCTATTTACTTCCTTACGCACTAATGACTTTATGGCATGGGGCAATTTCAGATTCTATTGGCCGACTTACCACCATTAAGTGGGGGTTGGGAATATTTGTACTTGCTTCTATTGGATGTGCTTTCGCTCCGAATGTAGAGACCCTATGGTTTTTCCGTGCACTACAAGGCCTCTCTGGCGGCGCCGGAAACGTTGTGGCACGTGCAATGGTACGGGATCTTTTTGAGGGCGCACAGGCCCAGCGCGTAATGGCTACGGTGCAAATGCTCTTTGGTATTGCGCCGGCAATCGCCCCTGTGATCGGTGGTTGGTTGCTCGGTATCCATTGGCAGGCCATTTTTATATTTTTGGCTTTATACGCAGGATTAAGTTTGTGGGCAGCGCTAAGATATTTGCCGGAAACTATGCCTAAATCTAAGTGCGTCCCTTTATCTGCAAAACAAGTACTTAAAGATTACCGAATTATTTTCGGGGATAAGGAGTTTAACTATGTGGCGTTTGCACTAGGTGCAAATTTTGCTGGTTTTTTTGTTTACGTGCTAGCCAGTCCAGTTTTTTTGGTAAAGCATTTGGGGCTAAGTGAGCATCAGTTTGGCTATATGTTTATCCCCACCGTATGTGGCATGATTTTAGGCTCCTATTTAGCTAAACGCGCTGCAGGGCGCTATGCACGGCAAAAAGTAGTTAAAGTGGCCTACGCTTGGATGGCTTTAATGGTAGTTTTAAATCTCATAGCCTGTTATACCTTGCCGATAGGACCTGTTGTTAACATCTTGCCAGTGGCATTATTTAACGTAGGTATGGCGCTGGCCATGCCAATTCTGTCACTAGCCGCTTTAGATCGGCATCCCAAGATACGCGGCACAGCGGCTTCAGGCCAAGCCTTTATTCAAATGTTGTTGTCTACCGTATCTGCGGGCTTAGTTGTACCGTTAATCTGGTATGCACCATCAGGCTTAGCTTGGGCGATGGCCGGTTACTTGGTCTTGGGTGCCCTAATGATACGTAAAAGTGCACTTTGGTCTAAGCCTCATTAATTAGACTTATCTAACATCCTTAAGCTGAGATCTTGGTTATCAAACGGTGGTTTTTCACTTTTCCATAGCAAATAGACCCGGCAATCGAACTCTAGTTGATGGTAGCTAGGCTCCATATGTTGGCATAGCTGATAAAAAGCTTTGTCATGGTTGCGTTCTTTAAGATGCGCCAATTCATGCACGACTATCATTCGCAAAAATTCAGCAGGAGACGTTTTAAAGAAAGCTGAAATTTTGATTTCTTTTTTTGCTTTAAGTTTGCCGCCTTGCACGCGCGAAATGGCTGTATTCAGGCCTAATGCGTGATGTTCTATGCCTAGCTTGTTGTCATAATGTACTTTATCTAGCATGGGTGCATTACGAAGAAAATTTTGCTTTATCTCATTACTATATTGGTACAACGCTTTGTCAGTTTGGATCAGGTGTGCTTCTGGATAGCGCTGATTAATGTAGTCGCCGAGCATGTTCTGCGCTTGTAACTGCCGGATTTCATCCTGAAGCTTAGTAGGATAGTGTTGCAGGAATTTGAGAGGGGTTGTCATGATGGTGAGCACTTATGCAAAAAAGGAGACCGTAGCCTCCTTTTTGGTCACGCTGGCTGTTAATTAGTCAATCAGCAGTTCGCGCTTACCTGGTACGCCATTCATGGCTTCAGCATCTTCTAGCGCGGCCTTGCGTGAAGTAATGACTGGCCACACTTGCGCTAAGCGCGCATTCAAGGCAATGAATTCTTGTTGATCTGCTGG
>CAIOPD010000173.1 GCA_903860085.1 uncultured Pseudomonadota bacterium | reverse complement strand
TTACAACCACCGATTTAGGCTACTCTTTAGTAAAATCCCCGAATAAACACAAATCCCTTGATATTAAATCAGCGCCAAGCAAGTTAAGCTGTGCTTTATTGATCTAATTAAAGCGTTTTGACACAGCCTCGGTCGAAGTGACGATTTTTTAAGTCTGCAATAGCGCAATATATTTTTTTACAGTATTTGTTAGTTTTAACTATATAAATTCTTCTAAGTGACTCACAATTCGTGCAATATCTCTGAATTCTTAGTAACTACAGTAATTAATATTCAAGCTACATCTAGCAAAATAATTTTACTTTGAGAAAGCTTAAGACTGAACATCAAAACTTTGCGTATGTCAGCTTCAAGTAAGATTAACCAAGTATTCTCTATCTCAATGGTTACTAATAATTTTTTTATAGAACCTACAACATAATGATTTTTATTTTGGAGAGTGAGACTTATGAAACGTTTCCTAATATTAGCGGTACTAGCTTCTGCCGCAATTACTACCCCATCTTTCGCTGCCGATGTTGGTGTCTCTGTAAGCATTGGTCAACCAGGCTTTTATGGCCAGCTCGATATTGGTGGTTATCCTCCACCACAAGTAATCTATAGTCAGCCAATAGCAATACAGCGAGTACCTATGGATCGTCCGCCGATTTATTTACGCGTACCTTTAGGTCATGCAAAACATTGGAGGCGACATTGTGGCGAATATAATGCATGTGGTGAAAGGGCTTATTTCGTTCATGACGACTGGTATAACCGCGAGTACGCTCCACGTTACCAAGAGGGTCATCGTGAGTTTCATGAGGAATATAGAGATAACCGCCATGAAGAACGTATGGATGACCGTCGAGAAGAACATCGTGATAACCATAACCACTGATAAAATTTCACTAACGCAATTTTATATAAAAAATGTATCCATCTTATTGATTAATTAGTAAATTTTTTAGCAGTGTAGACCCCCGGTACTAATAAATAAGCCCTCTTACGAGGGCTTATTTATGGAAATCGAAACGGCGTGTGTCACGCACTCACAGCACGCATCCTGTCCATTTTCTCAATAACCGCCTGATAGAGATCATGGTCTGAATCAGGGTTATTACGATCTGGATGGTGGGCACTACGAATCTTTTTCAGCTTGGTCACATCGTCTGGTAGGTCATGTACCTTGGTCACTCGGTCGCCGTTCTTGACCATCGAGCGCTGAAGCTCAGCTTCTGCACCTTCGCGTGTGTCATATAACTTTTTACTGCCAAGACGCCAACTATCCTGATTTTTGCGTGGGGATAGCTTTTCCTTACCATCAAACCAGATCCATCTACCAGTATCTGGATCTTGTTCAAAATGAATGGTGGTGATGGCGTAGGTATGAACTGGTGGCTCGATTTCCTTACCGTCTAGCTTAATGATCTTGCCGACAGTCCCCACCGTTACAAGGTAATACGCGCCTGCATCATGCGGGCAGAACGCGCTGCTGTTCGTTGGTTCAGGCTTGCTGTCGTTACTTGATGCATTCATTTCAGCCATTCGGCTGAGTGCTCTGCGTTGTGCGTTGGTCAATGGTATTGCTCCTTATATTAGTTGAATCCCAATGGGATAAGTCGCTAGATTCCTAGATTCCCAAAACAGCTTCGAAGGAATCATGTCGGCGCGTGAGTCGTTCTTGAACTCATCGTCGCTCGCGATCAGGGACTTATCTTTTGGGTCAGCGGTGTAGTAACACCTTTTTACTGATGGTACTGTCTGCTGTGTGTTCGCACTGCGTCCAACATGGCGGCCGCGTTCTCTGGTGGGGTTAACTGGGTAATACCGTGACCTAAGTTGAACACATGGCCATGGCCATGACCATAACTTTGTAATACTTTAACCACTTCTTTTTCAATTGCTTCTGGTGTCGAAAGCAATATGGCTGGATCTAGGTTGCCTTGTAAGGCCACCTGCGCGCCCACACGCTGCCTTGCACTGCCAATATCAACAGTCCAATCTAAACCTAGCGCATCAGCACCAATCGCTGCCTGCGCCTCTAGCCATAAGCCACCGCCTTTTGTAAACACCACGCTAGGCACAACACGCCCATCATTCGTTTTAGTTAAACCGTTGACGATTTTTTGCATATAATTGAGCGAAAACTCCTTATACGCATCATGAGACAGTGCGCCGCCCCATGAGTCAAAAATCATCACAGCTTGTGCGCCGGCGGCAATTTGTGCATTGAGATATTGAATCACAGTTTGTGCTGTCGTATCCAAGATATGGTGTAGCAAATCTGGACGAGCATAGGCCATTTTTTTGATTGTTAAAAAGTCAGTCTTGCCTTTGCCTTCAACCATATAGGTTGCTAATGTCCATGGGCTACCCGTAAAGCCAATCAAAGGTAAGCGGCCATTTAGAGTTTTACGAATCTGGCTAACAGCATCAAACACATATTGTAGTTTGCTCATGTCTGGCACTGCGAGCTTTTTAATATCCGCTTCTAGTTGAAGCGTACGCTCAAATTTCGGGCCTTCACCTTCTTCGAAATATAAACCTAAACCCATGGCATCTGGAACAGTCAGAATGTCTGAAAACAGGATTGCAGCATCGAGAAGTGGATAGCGATCTAAAGGTTGCATGGTCACTTCGGTAGCAAAATCAGCGTTCTTACATAACTGTAAAAAACTACCTGCATTTTTTCGGCTTTGCCTATATTCAGGTAAGTATCGACCGGCTTGGCGCATCATCCATACGGGCGTGTAATCGGTCGGTTGGCGCATCAACGCTTTTAAGAAAGTATCGTTTTGTAATGTACTCATATTTATTACCTAATAAAAAAAGGATGCATCTGCTCTTGCATCCTTAGTTTTTTAATGTGAAAACTGGCATGTAAAAGAAATTAGCGCGGAAGTATCGATGTACCCATTAAAAATTCGTCAACAGCACGTGCAGCTTGGCGGCCTTCGCGAATCGCCCATACCACTAATGACTGACCGCGTCGGATATCACCAGCGGCAAATACCTTGGCTGATGAAGTCGCATAGTTTTCAGTATTAGCTTTTGCATTACCGCGTTGGTCTTTCTCTACACCAAAGGCTTCAAGTAGTTTTTGCACTGGTGAAACAAAGCCCATCGCGAGCAATACCAAATCTGCTTTAATCACAAATTCCGTGCCTGGCACTTCCTGCATTTTTCCAGCTTTCCACTCTACTTTCGTGCATTTTAAGGCCACTAATTTGCCATTTTCACCGACAAATTCTTTGGTAGTAATAGACCAATCACGATTTGCACCTTCTTCATGTGAGCTTGAAGTACGCATTTTAAGTGGCCAGTTTGGCCATACCATCTCTTTGTTTTCTTTTTCTGGTGGTCGTGGCATTAACTCAAACTGAGAAATGGCTGTAGCGCCATGGCGGTTTGATGTACCGACGCAATCAGAACCAGTATCACCGCCACCTATCACTACTACGTTTTTATTTGTGGCCAAGACTTGATTCGGTACTGTGTCACCTGCCACCACTTTGTTTTGTGGGGCTAAAAAGTCCATGGCAAACATCACGCCATCAAGCTCACGGCCTGGTACTGGCAAATCACGTGGATATTCGGCACCGCCGGCTAAGACTACAGCATCAAATTCAGCCACTAAGTCATCAGCTTTAACATTCTCACCCACATGTTGATTGACGCGGAACTCAACACCTTCAGCCGTCATTTGCACAACACGTTTATCAATATGGGATTTTTCCATTTTAAAATCTGGAATCCCGTAACGTAGCAAGCCACCGATACGGTCATTCTTTTCTAATACCACTACAGTATGACCTACGCGCGCTAACTGCTGCGCGGTAGCCAAGCCAGCCGGTCCAGAGCCGACGACAGCCACTTTTTTACCGGTTTTGTGCGTCGGGATTTGTGGTTTGACCCAGTCATTTTCCCATGCTTTATCAATAATCGCGTGCTCAATAGACTTAATGCCGACTGCATCATCATTGATGTTTAATGTACAAGCCGCTTCACAAGGTGCGGGACAAATACGTCCTGTAAATTCAGGAAAATTATTAGTTGAGTGTAAAACGTCAATCGCGGCGCGCCAATCTTGGTTGTACACCAAGTCATTCCAATCTGGAATAATATTATTGACAGGACAACCAGTAGTACAAAATGGAATGCCACAATCCATGCACCGTGCGCCTTGCTGCTTGGCTTGATCATCAGTTAAATGTAATACAAACTCTTTGTAGTTTTTAACGCGATTTTGTACTGGCAAATTAGCCTCAGCCAAGCGTTCGTATTCTAAAAATCCAGTTGCTTTTCCCATT
>CAIOPD010000172.1 GCA_903860085.1 uncultured Pseudomonadota bacterium | reverse complement strand
TCCATCGCCATCATCGCAATTAATAACTCCCACGCGTTGGCGCGAATTTGACTACCCACAATCCGCGCGTTGAGAAAGTACTCAAACTTATGAATAATCACCAAAAACAGTAAGGATCCAATAGCGATGCTTAATGAGTGACTTAAGCTCACGACCACAATGACGCTATTAGAGACTAAATTACCAACTACGGGGATTAAACCCACGATAAAGGTAATCGCAATCATTGTTTTCACCAACGGCAAATGAATGCCCATTAAAGGCAAAACCAGCAATAAATAAATGGCAGTAAAACTAGTATTAATAGCTGCAATACGTACTTGCGCAAACACGACGCGTCTGAAAGAATCGCTAAACAAACGACTACGGCAAAGCATTGCACGTGAAAACGGCTTAAAATTTTCAATGATTACCGCTTCTCGCAAGGCTAAAATGCCCCCGATAATCATACCAATCAATATATGGACGGTCACGCGACCAGCCTCTTTACCGACCACCTGCAATTCATCCGCATGAATGCGCAACCAAACAGCAGCATTTTCTCTAAAAGAATTGGCATCTGCTGGCAAACGCTCCAGCAGCCAGCTCGGCAATATTTTTCGTGAGTCCTCAACAATCTGTGCCATCTTGGCTAATAAGACAGTGACGCTTCCAGAATCAGATCTTAAAAAAGTTAACAAGCTAGCCCCTGCGACAACCAGCAAACTGACAACGACGACGACTAAAATACCTACCGCCCATATTTTAGACAGGCCCGTTGAATGCCTACTCAAAAAGTGACGCTCAAGGGTCGGGGTAATGATATGCACCAACTCAAACACTAGCAGCCCTGCAAGCAATGCAGGGAGTAAACCAAGGTGCAGTATCGCCAATAAAGCGCAACCGGTAAGAATCCAAGCGCTAATTTCGTAGGGTGAGGGTGTGGTGATTGGCGTATTTTTTGTCATCTTTATCTTAATAAATTAATTTAAATACATTCGCTATCTTAATGTATTAATTGTAAAAAATATTTAATTCAATACTGTGTATATGTCTTTAATTATTCGCCATACGGCTTAAATCTATTTAAAAAACTTTTCACTTCATTTACAGGCAACGATACTACTAAATCAATCTGTGCGTCAAAGGACTTACTTACAATACTACCATTACAGTTTAAAAGTGCTCGGTTTAGTAGATCCATCTGCTTATAATCAATGGTCAGCGATACCGACTGCATCGCCACAAAGCTGGCCATTTTGGCACTATCTAGCGCTAATTTAGCCGTGCCCCCATAAGCCCTCGCTAATCCACCCGTCCCTAAATTAATGCCGCCATAATAACGGATAACGGCGACACAAACATTAATCAAATCGCGACCTTCTATTAACTTCAATATTGGCATGCCTGCAGTACCAGAGGGCTCTCCTGCATCAGAAAAACGTTGCACTATCGCCGGACCTTGCATTGAATCCACCCCTGGATCTGGCTCAGGTTTAATACGAAATGCATAAGCCAGATGATGGGCACCCTGATGTTGGGCCGCAAATGCACGTAAAGCAGCACCAATTTCACGTTCACTAGCGCATGTCACTGCCATACCAATAAAGCGTGACTTTGTTATTACTTGCTCGGAGAATCCCGCTTGGGTTAGGGTAAACAATGGCTTACTTAATCTTTAGCAGTCGGCGCCAAGAATGCACTCACAGGTCGCCGCGACTGGCTTTATCGATCATTTCAAGCAAAGCGCTTTCTAAGGCTTGCGCAGCTTGTTGCGCTCTTAGTGTTGGGTTTTTGATACTTTTAAGATCGAACGTTGGCCGCGCCAAGCCTATGTATAACTGTAATTTTTTGTTGGTATCAGGTTTTTCATAAATGGCGATGCGACATGGTACAAAGACTAGAAATTCAGGATGGTCGAGTATAATCTCAGTGCCTAGGCTCAAATTACAAAAACTATAGACGTCTTTAATACCTTGTGGATCAATACCACGCTGCTTGATATGCTCACCAATTGGAAAATTAGCTGGGTTCACAAAGTTAAGACCTACACTGAGGCTTTTTAGACTGTCGACAACCTCCTGATAATTAACCCCAGCTTTCACTGGCAGTTCATAGATAGAGGAATTGGGGTCTATGGCTGGCATCCCAGCGCTTACTTTACCAATCAACGTAGCTTGATTAACTGGCAAAGGCTTAAATGCCACGCAGGCACTAATCAAAAAGATTAAACCAACCATCAACAGCGACTTCAACATAGTAATCTCCGGCCTTTATTCGTTAATTTTAAGGGCTGCATTGACTGCTGCACGATTAAAATGTGGCGCAATCAATTCAATAAAACCATACATGTAGCCACGTAAGAACGCATCTTTACGCACCCCTAAATAAGTGGTGCTATCTGGAAATAAATGACTAGCATCTATACTCACTAGGTGTGCATCACGTTCTGGGTCATAGGCCATATTAGCCAACAAACCTACACCCAACCCTAACGACACGTAAGTCTTAATGACATCAGCATCAATCGCCGTTAGCACAACATTCGGCGTTAAGCCTGCTTTACTAAATACCTCGGATACTAATGTACCCCCTGTAAAGCCGAAGTCGTATGTAATCAACGGATAGGCGACCAACTTTTCTAAAGTAAGCATACCTTCTGATAATAAAGGGTGATTTTTAGGTACGACAACGCAACGATTCCATTGGTAACAAGGGAGGCATAACAAGCTTTCATAGCCACTAATTGACTCGGTAGCAATACCAATATCGGCTTCGCCGCTGGCGACCTGCTCCGCTACCTGACTAGGGTTTCCTTGGTGAATATTCAATTTAACTTTTGGATATTGACTAATAAAACTTTTCACCGCTGCTGGCAACTTGTAGCGCGCTTGTGTATGCGTGGTGGCAATAGTAAAAGAGCCAGTTTCGACATTACTAAACTCATCCCCCACACGTCTTATGTTATCTACATCATGGATAATTTTGGCAGCTAATGAAAGTACTTGCGCGCCCGGCTCGGTGATACCACTTAAACGTTTGCCATTACGCTTAAAAATTTGTAGGCCCAGCTCCTCTTCAAACAGCTGAATTTGCTTACTGACGCCTGGTTGCGAGGTAAATAAAATCTCCGCCGCATTGGTAATATTAAGGCCTTGGCGCGCCACTTCATGTAAATAGCGTAGTTGCTGTAACTTCATAGATTCACCTTAAGTCTAGCCTTAAAATTTCATATAACAAAAACACATATATATAGAATAACATATTCTAAAACAATTTATTATTTGCTGATATAGTCGCGTCCTTGCATTTATTTGCTCAAATTGACGAATACTCCATATGGAATTTGGTTATATATTTTCAGGCTTTGTGGTCGGCCTACTAGTAGGTCTAACCGGCGTAGGTGGCGGCTCTCTGATGACGCCTATGTTAGTGTTGCTATTTCATATCAAACCCGCGGTAGCGGTTGGTACGGATCTACTTTACGCTTCAGTCACCAAAACAGCTGGTATTTTCGCCCACGGCAAGTTAGGCAACATTGATTGGCGTATCGTGAAGCTGTTAGCGGCGGGTAGCATTCCAGCATCAGTGTTGACCACTTTGTATTTAAAAGGCCTAGATATTGCGTCAGACGATGCAGTGGCTACGATTAAATTTTGGCTAGGGGTAGCGTTATTACTCACCTCTGTGTCAGTATTGTTTCGAAACCAGTTAATACAGTTTTCGAAAAACCATGGCTGGATTAAAACTAGCTGGACGGCACCTCTCACAATTTTATTAGGCTTGGTTTTAGGCGTATTAGTAACCCTCACTTCAGTGGGGGCTGGGGCACTAGGTGTCACGGCTTTATTTATTATTTACCCACGTGCGTCTATCAATAAAATTGTTGGGACTGATATTGCCCACGCCGTCCCATTGACATTAGCCGCAGGCCTAGGTCACGCCAGTTTAGGCACAGTAGATTACAAGCTGCTGGGCATATTGTTGATCGGCTCCATCCCCGGCATTTGGATAGGCAGTCATTTAAGCTCCAAAATTGCTGAGCATTGGGTGCGCTATACGCTAGCGCTGATATTGATTTTTGTGGGCGTGAAGCTCGTTTTACATTAAAATGCCGGATTGATTGAAAGATTTAAAGCACCATGTATAAATACGATGAAATAGACCAACAGTTAGTTGATGAGCGCGTTGCGCAGTACCGAGATCAAACCCGACGTTTTTTAACCGGTGAGCTTTCAGAAGAAGAGTTTCGCCCATTACGTTTGCAAAATGGACTGTATATTCAGCGCCATGCGCCTATGTTGCGCATCGCAGTGCCTTATGGCATGCTTTCTAGCAAGCAATTGCATAAATTAGCAGACATTGCAGAGCGCTACGATCGTAGTTATGGTCATTTCAGTACGCGCCAAAACATGCAATTAAACTGGCCTAAGCTAGAACAAATTCCGGACATATTGGCTGAGCTCGCAACGGTGGAAATGCACGCCATACAAACCTCAGGCAATTGCATCCGCAACATCACAACTGATCAATTCGCTGGGATAGCACCAGATGAAGTGGTTGATCCACGTGCTATGGCGGAAGTGATACGCCAATGGAGCACCTTCCACCCTGAGTTCGCGCTTTTGCCACGAAAATTCAAAATCGCAGTGTCTGGGACTAAGCAAGATCGTGCCGTAGTGCAAATGCATGATATCGGCATGGAATTCTACCTAGATGGGGCAAACAAAGTGGCCATCAAAGTTTGGGTGGGTGGTGGCCTAGGTCGCACCCCTATCTTGGGCAGTGTCATTAACGAGCATCTTGAGTGGCAACACGCCCTCACCTATTGCGAAGCTATCGTGCGCGTTTACAATTTGCACGGTCGTCGCGATAACTCCTATAAAGCACGTATCAAAATATTAGTAAAAGCTTTGGGCATCGATGAGTTCCGCAAACAAGTAGACGCTGAGTGGTCGCACTTAAAAGACACGCCAAACACAATTACTGAAGAAGAGTTAGCGCGCGTAGCACAACACTTTGCAGTCATGCCTTATGACAACTTGCCCGTCAATAACGCTAGCTTTGAAGCTGAAGTAGCAAACAATGCAGCATTTGCAGCTTGGGTAAAGCGTTGCGTACATGCGCATAAACAATCGGGTTACCGCGCAGTAACGCTGTCATTAAAACCTCATGGCAAAGCGCCAGGAGATGCTAGCAGCGAGCAGATGCACGTCGTTGCAGACTTAGCCGCTCAATATAGTTTTGGCGAATTACGCGTGTCGCATGAACAGAATTTAATTTTAGCTGATGTCCAATTAGGCAATCTCTTTGCTGTATGGCAACAAGCCCGTGCCCACGGTTTAGCAACGCCCAATATTGGATTACTGACTGACATTATTTGTTGCCCAGGGGGTGACTTCTGCTCATTAGCCAACGCCAAGAGCATCCCCATTGCTGAAGCTATACAAATGCAGTTTGATAACTTAGATTACTTGCATGATATTGGTGAGTTAGAACTAAACATCTCAGGTTGTATGAACGCATGTGGCCACCATCATGTCGGCCATATTGGCATATTGGGTGTGGATAAAGACGGTTCAGAATGGTACCAAGTATCCATCGGGGGCAAGCAAGGTAATGATGCCAGCCTAAGCAGCGTGATTGGCCCTTCATTTGCTGCAGAAGAAATGCCAGGTGTTGTACAACGCCTGATTGATGTTTATATTGATCAGCGCACGCCAGAAGAGCTATTTATTGATACGGTGCGTCGTCTAGGCGTTGCGCCGTTTAAAGCCCATGTCTATGCAGCAAAAGAAACTGAGGCGAGTCATGTCTAATTTAATCTATCAAAACGCCATTGCTACCGACGACTGGACTTTAGTCGAACTACCCAAGATAGAGAAAGTGGTGCGCATGCAGGCAGGAAAAGTGGTGCAATTTCACCTAACGGGTGAAAGTACCATTAGTGCAACGCAAATTACGGATACAGTCATTCCGCCTAATGGTTTAGTGTTATTGCCAATGTCGGTGTATATCGCACGTAAGGCTTCTCTAGAAAACCGTGTAGCTAAACAGGAAGTTGGTATTTGGTTGGCAACGCATGAGCGTTTAGAAACCTTGATTGAGGTTGAAGCTGATCTGAATCGCTTCCCATTGATTACCGTATTTGTAGAGCGCTTTTCTGACGGACGTATATTCTCACTAGGCAATCTATTACGCACTCGCTATGGGTATAACAACACCTTACGCGCCTTTGGTGATGTATTACGCGATCAGCTCTACTTTTTAAAACGATCAGGCTTCGACAGCTACTTAATCCGCGCGGATAGAAACGCGCAAGAAGCCCTATCGAGCCTAAATGATTTTACCCGCCCTTACCAAGGTGCGGTAGACGAGAAGTTGCCTGTATGGCGTCGCGTGAGTCGCAAGTAATAATGTCTAACGATCAAACTTCATTATTGCGCCCAGTAGCTAGCAACCCAGCAACCACGCCAGAGCTAACACCAGCGCTTCAGACTTCTGTGAAAAAAAAGCGCCATGAAGTGGTTAATTTGCTGAAAGCAGCAATCGCAGAATTTGGCAACCTATCTGAAATCACCTTTGCGAATAGTATGGGTGCAGAAGACATGGTACTAACGGACATTATTCAGCGTGAAGCATTGCCGATTGAAATTTTTTCATTAGATACCGGGCGCCTACCGACTGAAACCTATGACTTAATAGCTGCGACTGAGCAAGCTTACCAAACCAAACTTAAGCTTTTTTTTCCACAAGCAGAACCCGTGCAACAGTATGTTCGCACTCATGGTATCAATGCATTTTATGAATCCATAGACTTACGTAAAACGTGTTGCTTTATGCGTAAAGTGGAGCCGTTACAGCGTGCGCTTAAGGGCAAAAAAGCTTGGATTACAGGCATGCGCGCCGAGCAATCAACAACACGCGTAGATTTACCATTGCGCCAATTTGATGCAGGCAACCAATTAGAAAAATTAAATCCATTAACAGATTGGACAGAGCAAGAAGTATGGGCTTATATCCGCATGTTTGAAGTGCCTTATAACAAATTACACGACCAGTTTTATCCAAGCATCGGCTGCGCACCTTGTACGCGCGCTGTAGCTATTGGAGAAGATGTACGTGCTGGCAGATGGTGGTGGGAAGATCCACTAAATAAAGAATGTGGATTGCATGTGAAAAAGTAGTCCTTAGCGTGCTTTCATTGGTTGATATTTAAAGTCAACTAAAACAAGAGTTTAAATTAAATTTATAATGTAAGTAATTAACTATGTTAAATCAAAAATCATCAGAACATCAACCGCTTTCGCATTTGGATTGGTTAGAATCAGAAGCCATTTACATTCTGCGTGAAGTCGCTGGACAGTGTAGCAATCCTGTATTGCTATTTTCAGGCGGCAAAGACTCATTATGTATTTTACGCTTGGCCGAAAAAGCCTTTCGTCCTGGTCGC
>CAIOPD010000171.1 GCA_903860085.1 uncultured Pseudomonadota bacterium | reverse complement strand
TATAACTGATACCTCTCATTTAACTTTCTCCGTTTCAATTTCGACATTATGATATGTCTATCAAAGCGGGTGAAGTCCAGAATGTCTGCTTCTGGCCCACTTCTGCCTAACGACCCCTTAATTACATCGCTTTAAAGCAGTCGTTCACTGCAACTAAATTTAATCTTTATGGATGTCCGCTTTATAGAAGCTTGATTTGACAGTTATCAGGCGGCTTGGGGCCATAAGCGGTCATTTGCAAAAACTAATTCACCCTACATGTTTTATCTCATGAATACGTACTAAGCGTTTGAGTTCCGGAACGCAAGAGCCGCACTCTGTGCCACATTTTAGTTTATTTTGTAAGGTGATTAAATCGGCACCTAATTGTATGGTGTCAATAATGTCATTCTCAGCAATATCCAAACAATTACATATAATCCTACCTCGACTGCGGTTCCCTGCAGGTGGTGTGCTTAGTGGAGCCAATGCCCAGCGGCGTAGCTCTGCAGTAAATTCTCCGGAGGACATGACATCTTTAAGCCAGTCTGCAGCCAACGTTTCACCTACCAAACGCACACCAGCGACTTCTGGATTGTCGGTATTACTGTTATTTTCAACTAAAATTCTTTTGCTTACGCCACGTTTGGCATCATTATAATTAAGTAATGGCATGTCATCAGTCATGCCAAGTATCAAATCTATCTCAGCAATCAATGAACTGTCAGGGGATTCGGTATGGGCTGCTCTGAAAATAAGCATGCCCGCATTTTGTTCGCTTTCTCGGCCAAATAAGCCGCAACTGGCATATTGAAAGTTGACGAGTAATTTACGTACTTCTTGCAACATATTTAAATCTTGAATCGTGCGCATTACTGTCATTCGCCATGGCAGATCTAACTTTTCCAGTTTAACGGCGGTATGTTTAAGTTCTGGTTGTTTAGACAACTTATCAAACGATGGGGGCATTAGTGCATTTACACCCAAACCATGCATGAATTGACTACCCCAATGCATGGCTATAAAAGTTTGTGATGGTTGCACTTCATCAGAAGATTTTGCTGTCAGGATTAAGCTGCCGCGTCGGTTGCTGACTTTGACAATATCGCCATCTTTAATTAAGCGACGCGTCATATCGTCAGCGTTAATCAGGATCACAGGCTCTTCTGAATGGTTGAATAATTGGGCAACTGTTCCGGTGCGGCTCATACCGTGCCATTGGTCACGCAAACGACCTGTAAGCAAATGCAAAGGATGCCGCGAATCAGTTTTATCAGCTGTTCCTTGATAATGAGCATTCACAAACTGCGCTCTTCCGTCAGGCTTGGCAAAAATACCATCTGTATACAGGCGAGCTTTCCCCGAAGTGTCATTAGTCAGAAACGGCCATTGTTGGGGACCTTGATCGCTAAGTAATTTATAACTTAATCCAGTAATATCTAAGTCACGACCACGAGTAGTTTCACGATGTTCATTAAAAATTTGTTCAGTATTTTTGTATGGAAATAATGTGCGGTCTTTTCCTAATCTTTTCTCTAAGCGCTGTGCAAACTCCACCATAATCTGCCAGTCATGCTTAGCTTCCCCTGGTGCAGGTACTGCAGGGTTTACTCGTGTAATTCGTCGCTCAGAATTGGTAACAGTACCTTCTTTTTCACCCCAAGTGCTGGCTGGTAACAATACATCTGCGTATTGATTGGTGTCTGTATGGTTATATGCATCTTGTACGACAACAAATTCAGCAGTATTTAAGGCAACAATCACGTTGTTTAAATCTGGCATAGAGTGTGCCGGATTTGTGCATGCAATCCAAATAGCTTTAATGCTTCCGTCTTTGACCGCGTCGAACATTTCAATCGCAGTTTTTCCAACGGCTTCTGGCACACTTGCAACTCCCCAAAGTTTAGCTATCTCATCGCGATGTTCCGCGTTTGCTAAATCGCGGTGACCTGACAATAAGTTGGCCATACCACCAACCTCACGCCCACCCATAGCATTAGGTTGACCTGTTAAAGAGAATGGTCCTGCACCTTTCTTACCGATTTGCCCAGTAGCTAAGTGCAGATTAATGAGAGCTGCATTTTTGTCAGTGCCATGAATAGATTGATTTAACCCCATACAGTACATGGAGAGACTTGGGCCTTTTCCAAACCATTTGGCAGCAGTAATGAGGTCCGCTTCTTTTATGCCACAAATGTCAGAAACCATTTTTGGTGTGTATTCACGTACCGTATCTTTTAAAGCATCGAACCCATGAGTATGTTCACGGATGTAATCCATATCCAACAAACCTTCCCACAACATTACATGTAGCATGCCATTAAATAAGGCAACGTCAGTGCCTGGCAATATGGCTAGATGGAGGTCCGCTGCCTGAGCTGTGTCAGTGCGCCTAGGATCAACTACAATAATCTTTAGATTCGGGTTGTTGGCTTTAGCATCTTCAATACGGCGATAGATAATAGGATGAGCGAATGCGGTATTGGAGCCAGCAATAAACAAGCAATCAGTATGGTCAATATCCTCATAACATGCGGGTGGGGCATCAGCGCCTAACGTCGATTTGTATCCTGTCACAGCTGAACTCATACACAAGCGTGAATTTGTATCTACATTATTCGTGCCAATCAAGCCTTTAGCCAACTTGTTAAATACATAGTAGTCTTCGGTAAGCAATTGACCTGAAATATAAAAAGCTACGGAATCTGGGCCATGAGTTTCTATGGTTGTGGCGAATTTTTCAACGATAAGATCAAGAGATTCATCCCATGTAGCTCGAACTCTTGCGGTATGTTTACTTCTTCGCAACTCAGGGTAGAGTAATCGGTTATCAAGTTTAGCCGTCAGATGCAATGTGGAACCTTTAGTGCATAGTCGACCAAAGTTGGCTGGGTGATTAGGGTCGCCTTTAACGTCTACAATCCGGTTGTTCTCACTGGATATAATGACGCCGCAGCCAACGCCACAGTAACAGCATGTACTTTTTGTTTGTTTAATCAAGCTTATTTATCTTTCAATTCTAGATACACAATGCCAGATTCTACTTTGGTTTTAAAGCACGCAGTTTGCCCGACATCCGGCTCTTCAGCTTTCCCATCAACTAAACTAATTTTCCAGCTATGCATTGGACAAGCAATTTTATCGCCATAAACGATTCCCTCAGACAATGGGCCGCCCTTATGTGGACAACTATTATTAATGGCAAAGATACGATCATCTTCCAATCGAAATACTCCAATCTCCACAGCTTTACCTTCGCTATCTAGTGTGCGCACAACGCGTGCTCCCAGTCTTTGAATGTCTTCAAGTGGCGCCACTTTTACCCAATTACTCATAATTTCAACCTTTAACAAAATCTCACGAAACAACCAATAAATAAATTAATAAAAAATTCAAGATAAACGAAAAGATAGCAATCCATTGCCATTTTATAAATCGAGCGCGCGCAATTAATGGTGTACGTGCGGGCGCTAAGATTGGTTTTAACTCTCCATGCTCAAGCGCTAACAACATTTCTTCTGCTGTTTCAAACCTTAGCTCTTCATCGTGTGCTATAGCTTTAAGGATGATATTTTCTAGCCAAAATGGAATGTCTGGACGATACCTAGTCGGAGATACGGGCTGACCGAATTTAGGGTGCTGAAAAGGCTCAATCTCTCCATGCGGGTATTTACGTGTAAGTAAGTGATAAAGAGTAACACCAGCAGCGTAAATATCACTTTGAAATGTAGCTGATTGACCGTTAAATAGCTCTGGTGCCATGAAACTTGGAGTACCTGGATTCTGCAATATCTCAATGTTCGGAGCCGCGCTAGTAACCGCTATGCCCAAGTCTAATATACGAAGTCGCTGATCACTCGACAAATGTATATTGGCTGGCTTGATGTCACGATGCACAATGTTAAGTCTATGTAATGCACCGATACCACGCATTAAATCTAAACCAATTTTTGCTGTGCCAGCTACAGTAAAGTGATGACCGCTATCTAGGCGTTGTTGTAGCGTTGCGCCTTCATGCCAACTCATAACAAAATAAAGTTTGCTACGTTTTTCAACTGATACCGGGAAGACTTGCGGTAAGAATTGCGAAACGACCCTTTTCGCTAACCACTCTTCGTTCAATAATCCATGACAACTCTCGACATCATCGGTCAGGAGGGGCTGTAATGTTTTAAGCACAAACAGTTGTTTTGTTTTGATGTTGCGGACCTTGTATAACAAGCTAGCACGAGACTCATGCAAGAGATATATAACTTCAAAGTCATCAATGATTTCACCAATATCTAGCTTCTTAGGTAAACTTAAGTGCTTGCCGCCCGCAAGTAGCTCAGTGAGAGTATCTTCGCCCAGTTGGGTGATTTTAATTACAACGGCAGTGCTATTGTCGGCGCTACCTTTTTCTATTGCAGCTCTAGTGAGGTGCTCACAAATCAATTGCGGGCTATCATAAAGCCCCATCATATGATGAATGTTTTTGTCACCCAACACGTCCCAAACACCATCACTCATTAGAACAAAAACGTCACCGACCTGTAGCTGACCTTCCCCGAAATCTACTGCCAAGTGTTGATCTAAGCCAACAGCTCTTTTTAATACATGGCGCATGTCTGGCCTATCCCAGACATGGTCAGTGGTCAGTTGTTTTAGTTGACCATCACGCAATAAATAGATACGTGTATCACCTACATGCGCCAAATAATAACGCTGCCCTCGAACTACCAATAAAGACAAAGTTGTGGCCATACCAGCCATATCTCGATTAGCATTAGCCTGCGCAATCAGCCAGCGGTTAGCAGCTGTGAGCACTTTGTCTAATGAGGCCAGTGGCGCCCATGTGTCTGGCGTTGCATAATAGTCGGAGGTCACGGAGCGTATGGTCATTTCAGAAGCTTCGCCACCGCCTGCATTGCCACTAACACCATCAGCTACAGCAACCATGGCACCTTTAACGCTAAGTTGCTCCTGCACAGGAGTAACAACGCCAATGTAGTCTTCATTGCGTGTGCGTGGACCTGTTAGGCTTGCCTGGCCAATGGTAAATTGAAGTGACATTTTAAACTTTGGCCGAAGTGGCAGTGCCCCATGTTGTGCGCCATCTAGTTTTAACGCCTGCCAAACCTATCATTGCTAGTACGGCTAACCCAGCGAAAATTAACAAACCAGTTTGGTAACTACCAGAAGTCTGTTTAAAATAGCCGAGACTTGCTGCTAGATAGAAGCCCCCCAAACCGCCAGCCATGCCAACTAATCCTGTCATGACACCAATCTCCTTACGAAAGCGCTGTGGTACCAATTGGAATACTGCGCCATTGCCCATGCCTAATATAGCCATTACTGGAATGATAATTGCTAATGCTAATTGGTAAGTAGGTTGTCCAAAACTCATTATAAATAATAATACGGCGGCTAAACTGTACATCGTGAGTAATGTGCGTATGCCACCAATGCGGTCTGCAATCATCCCGCCAATCGGTCTAACTAAAGAGCCTGCAAATACACAAGCTGCGGTGCAGTAACCTGCCTTAACTGCACCTAGGCTATACAAGTCATTAAAGTAAATTGTGAGTGAAGATGCTAGACCCACAAATCCACCAAAAGTGACGCTATAAAAAAACATAAACCACCAAGCATCTTTGTCCTTTAAGATTGCTACGTATTGACTGAGAGACTTAGCTGGCGGAGTTTCTGGACTATCTTTTGCAAAAATAATATATACAGCTAGGGCAATTCCTAATGGAATTAAGGCTAAACCAAATACATTATTCCAACCATATGCAACAGCTAAACTAGGCGCAAACAGGGCGGCAAATACCGTCCCTGAATTGCCCGCACCTGCAATACCAAGTGCGGTACCTTGATGTTCTGGCGGATACCAACGTGAAGCTAATGGCAGCGCCACCGCAAATGCGGCGCCTGCAAAACCTAAGCCCACGCCCAAGAGTAAGGCTTGCTGAAAGGTCTGTATGCCGTGCACCCAAGCAGCGAGCAAGCTTAATATGACGATAACTTGGCCAATCAAGCCTGCCATCTTCGGTTTAATCTGATCGACTAGAACACCCATGACGATACGTAGCAATGCCCCAGCTAATACTGGAGTTGCTACCATGAGTCCTTTTTGCGCGGCTGTAAGTGTTAAATCAGTGGCAATTTGAACTGCTAAAGGCCCAAGTAACACCCAAACCATAAAACTTAAATCAAAGTATAAGAATGCTGAGAATAGCGTGGGTTTGTGGCCTGCTTGCCAAAAATTACTTTTCATAAATTACTCCATTGTTTTTTATCTGAAAAATCTTTAGATACTAATTACTTCGAACTCTTTTTGCAGTTCACGCTTTTGAACACGCTCTGCCCATGGATCTACAGCACCTTGTAAGGCAAATAGCAGTCGCTCATAAGCAGCTTTGCGTCCTTCTGCATCTTCTATTACACGTTGCTTTACGTACTCCAAACCAACGCGTCCAATCCAATGCACGGTACGGTCTAAATAACGGGCTTCTTCACGGTAAATTTGAATGAACGCACCTGAGTATTCCAGCACATCGTCATGGCCTTTTACCTTACATAAGAACTGTGCAGCCTCGGTTTTAATGCCGCCGTTTCCACCTACGTATATTTCCCAACCAGAATCTACGCCAATGATTCCAACGTCCTTAATACCAGATTCTGCGCAATTGCGTGGGCAACCTGATACTGCAAATTTAACTTTATGTGGTGCCCACATATGATCAAATGCTTTTTCAATATCAATACCCATTTGCGTAGAATTTTGTGTGCCAAATCGGCAGAATTCAGAACCAACGCAAGTTTTTACGGTACGAATGCCTTTGGCGTAAGCATATCCAGATGGCATATCTAAATCTTTCCACATGCCGACCAGATCTTCTTTTTTTACACCTAATAAATCGATACGTTGACCACCAGTCACTTTCACCATAGGTACGGCATACTTATCAGCTACATCAGCAATTTTTCGAAGCTGATTTGGTGTAGTGACCCCCCCATACATACGTGGAATAACTGAATAAGTCCCATCTTTTTGGATGTTGGCGTGTACGCGTTCATTAATGAATCGTGATTGGGGATCATCCACCGCCTCATGTGGCCAGGTTGAAAGTAAATAATAGTTAAGTGCAGGACGACACGTTGCACATCCATTAGGTGTGCGCCAAGCCATACCCTTCATTGCATCTGGGATGTTTAAGTATTTATTTGTGCGAATTTCTGCGCGAACTTCTTCATGATTTTTATCTGAGCAACCACATATCGCTTTGCTAGTAGATGGCGGCGCATACCCCCCTCCTAAGGTCGAAGCTAAGATCTGCTCAACTAAGCCGACGCATGATCCGCAACTTGACCCAGCTTTAGTTTGTTTTTTAACGTCATCAATTGTGAACAAACCTTGGTCTTGAATAGCTTTAACAATTGTGCCTTTACATACGCCATTACAACCGCATACTTCCATTTCATTGGTCATGGCTGCAGCTTTATCTTGACCCTGGTGACCCGTGTTACCTAATGAGTCCTGACCAAACATGAGGTGATCACGAATCTCATGTATAGCCTTGCCATCCCTAAGCATTTGAAAATACCACGAACCATCCGTGGTATCCCCATAAAGCACGCTACCAATGATTTTGTCATTTTTTATAACGAGTTTTTTGTAAACCCCGCCAACGGCATCGTGTAAAACAATTTCCTCTGTATCCTCACCACCAGAGAAGTCTCCTGCACTAAATAGATCAATGCCAGTTACTTTCAATTTAGTTGAGGTTACTGAGCCTTTATATAAACCAATCCCAAAATTTCCTAAATGGGTCGCGCACACTTTTGCCATCTCGAATAGTGGTGCAACTAAACCATATGAGATGCCACGGTGCGCTACACACTCTCCCACAGCATATACTCTAGGGTCATAAGTTTGCATGGTGTCATTAACCACAATACCTCGATTACAATAAATGCCAGCAGACTCTGCTAGCGCAAAGTTTGGGCGAATACCTACCGCCATCACAACTAAATCAGCAGGGATTTCTAAGCCATCACTGAAGCGTGCTGCTTTAACTCGACCCTTGTCATCGCTGTGAAGTTGCTCAGTATTTTTGTTGAGCAAGAATTTAAGGCCTTTGGCTTCTAGGCTTTTTTGGAGCATTCTGCCTGCGGTTTGATCTAGTTGCTTTTCAAGTAACCACTCATTTTTATGGACGACTGTCACATCCATTCCCTGGATTCTTAAGCCATTCGCAGCCTCTAAACCGAGTAAGCCACCACCAATAACTACGGCATGTTTATGCACTTTTGCTGCATCAATCATCTCGTTGGTGTCTTTAATATCACGATAACCAATGACGCCAGCAAGCTCTTTACCTGGTATTGGTGGCATAAAAGGCTTAGAGCCAGTTGCAATCAACAGCCTGTCGTACTCGGCGCTAGCACCATCTTCTGCATAAACAATTCTATTTTTACGGTCTATTTTATTAATCCGAGCATTGGTATAAAGCTGGATATTTTTCTCCGCATACCATTCACGTGTATTTAAAATAATGTCATCTATTGTTTGCTCATTTGCCAGTACTGGGGAGAGCATAATACGGTTGTAATTTGGGTAAGGCTCATCACCAAAAACGGTAATGTCATAAATGTCAGGGGCTATTTTTAATAACTCTTCGACAGTTCTCATCCCTGCCATACCATTCCCGACTACTACTAATTTCATTTTTTGCATGTGCTTCTCCTCAAACTAGGCGGCTATATTTAGTGCAGCCAATAATCTTTCACCGTTAGCCAAACGAACAACCTCACCTATAACAATAATCGCTGGGCTACCTAAATTTTCTTTCCTTACGGCCATAGGCAACATGCTTAATGGTGCCTTTACATGGCGCTCTGTTTTTAATGTTCCATGCTGAATAGCTATAGTTGACATTTCATGACTCATACCTGCATCCAATAAACTTTTAACAATTTCAGGCAGGTGTTTAATGCCCATGTAAATTACTAAGGTGGTCTGACTATCAACCAACGCGCTCCAATTTGGCTGTTCACCATCTTGCGTATGGCCAGTTACAAAAGTGACGCCATGGGTAAGGGCTCTGTGCGTTACTGGGATACCTAAACTTGCTGGTACAGCTATACCGCTAGTGACACCAGAAATTACTTCGTAATGAATTCCGGCAGTTTGTAATGCAAGCATTTCCTCTCCACCACGACCAAAGAGAAAAGGATCTCCACCTTTTAAACGAACAACCTTCAGCCCTTTCTCAGCCATTGAAACCAACATTCGATTGATAAAATCCTGTGGTGTTGATTTACACCCACCTCTTTTGCCTACATAAACAATTCTTGCTTGAGGGCAATGATTTAATATCTCAGGATTTACAAGATCATCAACCAAAACGACATCGGCTATTTTCAAAGCGTTTACTGCTTTTAACGTAATTAGATCTGGATCGCCAGGTCCAGCGCCTACAAGAAATACTGAACCTGTCATGTCTGTCTCCAACTACTTATTAAAGTGCATACATGGCTGTTAACCAGAACTTATTGGTATCTCTGAAACGACTAGCCGTAGCAAGATACTGGTCACCTTCAGAGAATTTACCGTATTCAATTTTTGTACTGATGTTTTTACTGTAGTTATAAGTCACTGCGGCATCTACTTCAGTGCCGTATTTGTTGCCCATGCCGCCACCAACTTTATTGAAGTCAGCATCAGAGTTGAATAGGTGGTATTCCCCACTAAAAACAAAATTACTATATTTGTATGCAGCGGTGACAAATGAGTCTCTGAGACCTTCCTTCGGTGTTGTTAGGAACTTATCAACCCAGCCTTGGAATAGATGGTTAGTGCCAAATGGTGTTTGAAAAGCATAAGTACCATTATTGCTACCTAACAACTCCTGATCTGCTCTAATAGAGAAATTATTTACCCCTATACCGCCGCCAACTTTATAGTAGTTGGCATCAATGCGACTATCACCGCCTTGGTAGTTACCTTGATGCGCAAATTCTGCGGTATAAAGTACTCTTAAATCGGGGTCAATTGGATGAGCGCCATCCAACCGTAGTCCAATGATTTGATTAGATTGATTTGCAGTGGCATTAGCTAACCAAGCAGTTCCAAAACCCAAGTCACTAAAGCTTGAAAAGTATCCATAGCCAACCAAAGATTCTGTTGGAGTTAGTTTGTATTTAACGTGCGCTATATCTAGCGCACCGTTGGTACGTAACTCAGTGTTAACCTGTTGGACTGCTTCTAAATGAGATAAATAAACTTCAGTATCTGGAATGAATTTATTTGATATAGAAATACCATCAAATACTTGCATTACCTGCCTGAAACCAATATCCCCAATAAAACGTACATTGTCTAAATTAATCTGTTGGCGACCTAAGCGTACATTTGTGTTTTGAATACCACTCCAGTCGACATACAGTTGATTGATGCCTGTGTAATCTGGGTCAACTACTTTTGCGTATGCTAATTTATTCGGTTGATTAGAGCCGGATGTAAAAGCACCAGAGGTTGGGGTGCTATCGTTAAAGTCGCCATCTAATTTACTCACATTGATTAGTTGGAGCGTGAAACTAAAGTTATTGAAAACTGCTGTTTTCCAGCCAATTAAACTGCGCAATGTTAAGGCGTTAGCATCCTCAAGTGGTCTAGTAGGACTTAATACTGGAGCATTACCTTGTTGGTTCACATTCTCATAACGCAAACGGAAGCTGGTCATGGGCTTGCCCATTGAAATTGCATCCATAATTGTTGAGGGCGCATGATCCAATTTGACAACATCTTCCGCAAGTGCGGATTTAGCCATCATGCAAACAGTAAGTGCGGAGCCGGCTAGGGTTAAACTAAGTTTAAATTTTGAATCTACTTTTCTTGCTTGTAACATGTAAACCTTAAATAAAAAGTAGATTTATGTTTATAAGCAATTTATATGCCAGTTCATGAATTAGATTTATGGCATTGATAATAATGAATTTTTTGAACTGAAGTAGTTGGCTGTGTATTGCTGTACGAATTATTTATGCACATTAGCAGTGCGTTAGCACCTTATTACCTAAGGGAAGGGAACCATAGCTATATTTATATATTCAGCATCTATTTGTATATTTCAACTTCTAATGAATGACCGCTCAGGGTCGGAAGTCACATTTATCAAGGTCTGCTTTGAGGTCGTGCCCCCCCACAGAAGATTTATAGATAAGCCCTGTGAGAGGACCTAGTAGCACATAGGACTAAAATAAGATGTTAATTT
>CAIOPD010000170.1 GCA_903860085.1 uncultured Pseudomonadota bacterium | reverse complement strand
CTCTGAGCATTACGTGGGATTGCCTGATGGTCAAATGGGCAACTCGGAAGTAGGCCACCTTAATATAGGTGCAGGACGTGTCGTATTTCAGGACTTTGAGCGCATCAACAATAGCATTGCTAGCGGCGATTTTTTTGAGAATGCGTCGCTAAAGGCAGCTTTACTTGAGTTAAAGCATAACAACAAAGCTTTACATATTTTCGGCCTGCTTTCAGACGGCGGTGTACACAGCCACCAAGATCATATCCACGCTATGCTGGATATGGCAGCCAAACTTGAGCTGACTAAGGTGTATGTACATGCGTTCCTAGATGGCCGAGATACGCCACCAGTGAGTGCAGCTCCATTCCTAGCAAAGCTTGAAGCTAAAATAAAGGCATTAGGTGTAGGTAAAATTCTGTCTATTTGTGGACGTTTCTACAGCATGGATCGTGACAAGCGCTGGCCAAGGGTAGAGACGGCCTTCACACTAATTACAGAGGGTATAGGTGAGTTTACCTTTGCAACCGCTGCCGAAGGCTTGCAGGCCGCTTACGCTAGAAACGAAAATGATGAGTTCGTAAAAGCCACAGCCATCCGCCAACCAAATGAAATACCTACGCATTTAGAAGATGGCGATGTCGTGGTGTATATGAACTTTCGCTCTGACCGCGCACGCCAACTGACACACGCATTATTAAGTGATGAGTTTGATGGCTTTCACCGCAGGCATGTGCCCAAACTGGCAGCTTACTTTACGCTCACTAGCTATGACAAAAAAGAAAGCAAAGCCACGGTCATATTTCCACCTTATCCAATCAAAAATACATTCGGTGAATATATCTCTAACCTAGGTCTGAGTCAGTTAAGAATAGCCGAAACAGAAAAATATCCACATGTCACCTTCTTTTTTAATGGTGGCGAAGAAACGGTATTTGCCCGTGAAGATCGCATCTTGGTGCCATCACCACCAGTGACTACCTATGACTTACAGCCTGAAATGAGCGCATTTGAACTGACCGACAAACTAGAAGAAGCAATCTTGAGCAAAAAATATGACGCTATCATTTGCAATTATGCCAATAGCGACATGGTCGGTCATACAGGCAGTCTTCAAGCGGCTATCCAAGCCATTGAAGCTCTAGATATCTGTGTTGGTCGCGTGGTGAATGCCATGCAAAGCATCGGTGGTGAGGTAGTTATTACGGCGGATCATGGCAATGCAGAGGTGATGTTTGACGCTGAGAACAATCAACCACACACTCAACACACCACTAACTTAGTGCCATTTATTTATGTTGGTCGCCCAGCGACTTTGTTAAAAAATGGCGCGCTATCAGATTTAGCCCCAACTTTACTGCAGCTCATGGGCCTGACGCAACCCACAGAAATGACCGGAAAGAGCTTAGTTAACTTTGAAAAATAGGCGCACGGCGTTGGAATTGTCTCATTTACATTCAGGCTATAAAACTCTAGTCGCTAGCTTAAGTTTACTGGGACTGCTATGCAGCCCAACTGCGCTCGCCGAAAAAAAATCAGAGGCTCCTAAACAAGCCTTAAGTGATGTGCAACAACGTCTAGAGGCGCTTAAAAAACAATTAAGTAGTTCGCAAGAGGCGCATAAAGACGCTGCGGATGCGCTAAAAGACAGTGAAGTCGCAATCAGTCTCGCAAATAAAAAACTGTATGAAATAAACCAACGCCAGCAACAAAACAAGGACACCCTAGCACAACTAGCCTCAGATTCAATCTCTGCAAACCAAACCCTTAGCCAACAACAACAACTGCTCAGTAGCCAACTTTATCAGCAATATATTCATGGCAAGCAAAGCTATGTGCAGGTTATTTTACAAAGTGAGCACCCAAGCGAAATTGCGCGCGATGTCTATTACTATTCTTATATTGCAAAAGCGCGCGCAGAGCTGATTAATAAAATGCAAGTCAGTCTAGATAAGATCAATCAACTAAATGCAGCTACGGCCGCAGCCCAACAGCAAGTGCAAATACTTAAGCAAAAACAAGTAGAAACGCGACAATCTCTTGAAAGTCAAAAACGTGAAAAATCTAAAGTCGTCAGCTCGCTTTCACAGAAAATTGCGGTGCAACGAGGCGAAATCAAAAAGTTGAGTCGAGACGAAAAACAACTATCGCAATTAGTAAAACGCTTGGCCAGTATCAAACCATCATCGCCACGAAAAACTAGCGCGCCTGAGAGTCCTAATCAATCTGCAATTAAGGAACCTGCGCCACAAAATAAATCAACAAAAACAGTCATTGCCAACAACACATTGCCTAGTAATGAGTTTGCTGGTGGTAATTTTTCTGCACTAAAAGGCAAGCTACGCTTACCGATACGCGGCGAAGTTAGCAACCGTTTTGGCGCTAACCGAGAAGACAGCGGCATCTCTTGGAAAGGCTTATTTATTCGCGCTAATGCCGGTACTGAAGTAAAGGCTGTGGCTAATGGTCAGGTGGTTTTTGCAGACTGGTTACGTGGTTTTGGCAACTTGATTATCCTAGATCATGGCGATGGCTACATGAGTTTATATGGCAATAATCAAGCCCTATTAAAAGCGGTAGGCAGCAATGTACATACTGGCGATACCATCGCCGCGGTGGGCAATAGTGGTGGCAATGAAAGTAACGGGCTTTATTATGAATTACGCCGACAGAGTTTGCCGTTTGACCCGCTATCTTGGAGTAGTTTGAATTAAAGCATACTGATTATCCATAAAAAAGCACGCCTAGGCGTGCTTTTTTTATGGCATCAAAACGCTTTAGCTTACTTTGCTGCTGGTTTAGCAGCAATCGCTTTTGTTGCCGCATCTAGCGCTGCAGCATCAATCGTAATACCAGGTACGCGTTCATCTGCCGTTGGCACATAACCACCTGACTCTACAACTGGTGCTGGCGCAGCGACTGGCGCTTCAACTACTACCGGCTCAGCTGGCGCCGCTTCCTCCTCCTCTTTACTGCAACCTGCAATCAACAAACTTGTAAGGGCTAAAACCAACATAGAACGTAACAACATATTATTTCCTTATTTCATGATAAAAAATGGGACTGCTATGCGCCTTACTATTAGTGCAAAAAGACGCAGGGGGAGGGAACTTCAAAATCGGAGCAGCGCATTCTAGCCTATCGCCCCAGTACATCCAAACTTTAAATTTAATCACCTACTAGATGCAATATGACCCGGCGCTGGCTAGGCTGGTGTCTATGTTCAAATAAAAAAACTCCCTGCCATTGCCCTAAAGCAGCTTGCCCAGCAACTAATGGTATTGACAAATGCGTTTGCGTAAGCGCACTACGAATATGCGCAGGCATATCATCAGGACCTTCAACAGTATGCGTGAATAATGGGTCGCCATCTGGCACCAAGCGCCGAAAGAACGCCTCCATATCCACTAGCACATCGCAATCATAATTTTCATTGATCAACAGGCTGGCCGAGGTATGCTGAATATAAAGCGTAATCAGTCCTGTGTGAAAACCGCCATTCTTAAGCCACGTCAAAAGTTGTGGCGTGATGTCATATAACTTGCGTCCGCATGTGCTGACGATGATTTCGTGGATTTTTTGTTGCATACTATTTACTGAGTGGTTACTGAAATGGAAGGATTAAGGTCATTGATCTAAAAATTACCAGCAACCCCAAGGCCTAGCATATCCTATACCAAAACGTGAGCCATATGGGCCATATGGATACACACCATAGGGGCCATTTCGGCAAAATGGGTCATAAGCACGAAGTTGCTGACGCTTTAGACTCTCTAGTTCTTCTCGTTTAATTTTTTCGCGCTTAATAATTTCATCCGCAATACTATTGCGCACGGCCAACTCACGACTAGTATGGATATAGTCAAGAATCTGACTATCTACACCCTGCTTACTAAGCAACAGGCTCTGACTTGGTGTCAAGTCGTACATGGAGTTGCTAGACTTAATCTGCTCAATAATTTGCGTGGCCGTCATCCCTTCTTTGCTCAAGCTAACCAAGTCATTCAAGCTTAATGTCGCCAACGGCTGCGGCAAAATGCGAGACAATTCCTCTTCAGAAATACGCTCTATCACGGGGACTGATTGACCATTAGTCGCGCAACCTGCTAGCAGCAGTAACACCACAATAAAAATTAATAATTTAGGCATTGTCCATCCGAGGAACCCTGATTAACCGACCAACTTTGAAAATACTAGCTTGCCAGCTTTACTATCAATCTTAATCGTATCTTTCGCCACAAAATTTCCAGCCAATATTTCACGTGACAAGGGGTTTTCAATCTCAGATTGAATTGCACGCTTAAGGGGTCTTGCACCATACACTGGATCAAAACCTGCATTAGCGATTTCAGCTATCGCCGCATCGCTAATTTGCAGTTGCATATCCATCGCCAATAACCGTTTAGCCAAGTATTGCAATTGTATAGCAGCAATAGATTTGATATTAATCTCGTCCAAGGCGTGAAACACCACAACTTCGTCAATACGGTTTACAAACTCCGGTCTGAAGTGAGTTTTTACTTCGCCCATTACCGCCAGCTTCACCACTTGGTAGTCCTGATCAGCCATGCTTTGTATCATTTGGCTGCCAAGGTTCGAAGTCATAATAATCACTGTGTTTTTAAAATCTACGGTACGGCCTTGACCATCTGTCAAACGTCCATCATCTAATACCTGCAACAACACATTAAATACATCTGGGTGTGCTTTTTCTACTTCATCAAGCAAAATTACGCTGTAAGGTTTGCGACGAACCGCTTCGGTGAGTGTGCCACCCTCTTCATATCCGACATAGCCAGGAGGCGCACCTATCATGCGCGCAACTGAATGCTTCTCCATAAACTCGCTCATATCAATACGAATCAAATGGTCTTCACTATCAAACAAAAATCCTGCTAAGGCTTTACACAGCTCGGTTTTACCTACACCAGTTGGCCCTAAAAATAAAAAACTACCGTAAGGACGATTGGGGTCGCTTAAGCCAGAACGCGAACGGCGGATAGCATCAGAAACGAGACGCACCGCCTCATCTTGACCTACCACACGCTCATGCAATTTAGTTTCCATGGTCAGCAGCTTTTCGCGCTCACCTGTCATCATTTTACTCACTGGAATGCCCGTAGCACGACTCACCACTTCGGCAATTTCATCAGCCCCGACTTCCACCCGAAGCATTTTATGCTTGGTTTGCTCGGAGCTGAATTCAGCGCTAGAAGCTTGTTTAAGTTGCGCCTCTAAAGCCGGCAACTTTCCATATTGCAACTCTGAGACTTTTTGCCACTCACCCTTACGCGTGGCTTCTTCCATCTCAAATTTCACTTTTTCTATAGCTTCTTTAATGTGAGCAGAACCTTGCACTTGTGCCTTTTCTGCTTTCCAGATATCTTCTAAATCGGCATACTCTTTTTCAAGTTTATTGATTTCATCTTCAATTAAACCAAAGCGCTTTTTACTGCCTTCATCTTTCTCACGGCGCACTGCTTCCCGCTCAATTTTTAGCTGAATTAATCGACGCTCCAATTTATCCAACACCTCCGGCTTAGAGTCAATTTCCATCTTAATCCGTGAAGCCGCTTCATCAATCAAATCAATCGCTTTATCAGGTAAGAATCGATCGGTAATATAACGATGAGAAAGCTCAGCCGCGGCCACAATTGCTGGATCGGTAATTTCAACACCATGATGTAACTCATATTTTTCTTGAAGGCCACGCAGAATGGCAATGGTTGCCTCCACTGTAGGTTCATCCACTAATACTTTTTGAAAGCGGCGTTCTAGAGCCGCATCTTTCTCTATGTATTTGCGATACTCATCCAATGTTGTGGCACCCACACAATGCAATTCACCCCTCGCTAAGGCAGGTTTAAGCATATTCCCTGCATCCATTGCACCTTCGGCCTTACCTGCGCCGACCATGGTATGAATCTCATCAATAAAGACAATGG
>CAIOPD010000169.1 GCA_903860085.1 uncultured Pseudomonadota bacterium | reverse complement strand
AGCTTCTTTTGTAGAGTTGGCACCAGTACCAGCAATCACTGGGATACGACCATTCACCTGACTGACCGCAGTTTTGATTAACAAACAATGCTCATCAAAGTCAACGGTAGGCGATTCACCAGTAGTTCCGACGATTACAATGCCGTCGCTACCCTGCTCAACGTGAAAGTCGATGAGCGCCCGTAAAGAAGGGATATCCAACTGCCCATCTTCAAACATAGGCGTAACAATAGCAACCAAACTGCCTTGCAACATAGCACACCCAAACAATACATAATCTTGTATTTTAACTTAAAAACTTAAGAAATAAACACCACTAAAATCTAAACTTATAAAGTGCATTTAATCAACACCCACTGCTAAATGTTGACTCCATGTTCAAACAGTCAATGGCTTAGTGCCAATTGAGATTGAAATGTAGCGGCCTTGTTCTGTTGCCGATTATTATTGCTACATTTTTACAAATAAAATCTAGCATTAAACGCGCTATAATTACGCTGTAAAACAACCTTTAGCGCAGTTTTTATGAAGATTCGTTCGCCATGAACTTTGATTACCATCACTACATTATGATTTTAATTGGCACCGTGTTTGTGAATAACATTGTGTTAGTCAAAATCCTTGGCCTTTGCCCATTCATGGGCGTTTCTAAAAAACTAGAATCCTCTATCGGCATGGCGGGTGCCACAGCATTTGTACTTAGCATAGGTTCTATGACCAGTTGGGGAATTAATCACTACTTACTTGAACCGAATCATCTTGAATATCTGCGTACGCTTTCTTTTATTGTCATCATCGCCGGCGTGGTGCAGTTTACCGAGATGTTGATGGAAAAGAACTTTCCACCGTTACATCAGGCTCTTGGCATTTTTCTCCCCCTGATCACGACTAATTGCGCAGTACTCGGTATCCCCTTACTAAATGCACAGGCCAGTCACAGCTTTGTGGAGTCTCTTCTTTTCGGAATGGGCGGTGCGTTCGGCTTTTCTTTAGTCTTAATTTTATTCGCGTCAATGCGTGAGCGTTTAGAGGCTGCCGATGTTCCTGTTGTGCTTAAAGGTTCAGCCATTGCCATGGTGACCGCAGCGCTCATGAGTCTAGCTTTTATGGGCTTTGCTGGTCTAGATAAATACTAGCATTTGTCGCAACCAACTATGTTGAATAACCTACCTTTATGTTAACCGCACTCCTCATCATGCTCGGGCTTGGGCTTGTGCTCGGAATGATTTTAGGTATTTCCGCTTTGGTATTCAAAGTCGAGGGTGATCCGTTGGTGGCACGTATCGATGCAATTTTGCCGCAAACCCAATGTGGGCAATGTGGCTTCCCGGGTTGCAAGCCATATGCGCAGGCCATTGCCGCAGAAGAAGCAGATATTAATCAATGCCCGCCTGGTGGCGATGCTGGGGCCCAAGCTTTAGCTGACCTAATGGGGGTGGAATTTAAACCACTTAACGCTGAACATGGCTCACCTAAACCTAAATCTGTCGCTTTTATCAATGAAGCGGTGTGTATAGGCTGTACCCTTTGCATACAAGCCTGTCCGGTCGATGCCATTTTAGGTGCGGCTAAACATATGCATACCGTAATTGCCTCGGAATGTACTGGCTGCGAATTATGTCTTGCTCCTTGCCCAGTTGACTGCATAGACATGTTACCCATCGCCGAAACCCCTGATAACTGGCGCTGGCAATACCCAATCATCCCAATCAAGGCCATAGCTTTCGCTGCAGGTGAAGTATCAGCATGAGTACGATAATTAATTTCGTTAGCCACTTATTGCAAGGCAAGTCACTTAATGTGCACTTCAATGATGTGTTTAAATTTAATGGTGGCATACATCCTCCACAGCATAAGATCGAGTCTACATTGTGTCCAATAGGCAAGCTACCGCTGCCAGAAAAATTGACGCTCCCTTTACGCCAGCATGTGGGCAATTTACCTAAAATTAAGGTGCAAGTTGGCGATTATGTTCTAAAAGGTCAAATGCTAGCCGAAGCTGAGGGCACAGTTTCCGCTGCCATACATGCCCCTACATCAGGCATCGTGAGTGCTATTGATGAACAAATCATTCCCCACCCGTCTGGCCTACCTGATTTATGCATTAGCCTCACTCCAGATGGCAAAGAAACTTGGGGCGAGTTACGCCCAACAGATTGGCGTAATACAGATAAAAAAGAACTAGTAAATAAACTGCGGGCATCAGGCATCGTCGGTCTCGGTGGCGCTACGT
>CAIOPD010000168.1 GCA_903860085.1 uncultured Pseudomonadota bacterium | reverse complement strand
TTTCTATCTCAAAAAAAGTTAAGGAATTTTAACATACCCGACAGTCACGTGACGCCGATTAATGCTGCAAGCCTTTAATCCACTGCGTATAGACTTGGCGTGCGACCTTATTAAGGAAAAAACAATGTAAAGGTAAGTCTTGCTGTATGGCGTCAGCCTGCTGTACACCTGCATATAAATGATCATGATTTACCGCCGCCTGTGCAAGCTCATCAGCCCCATTCATGCACCAGCTTTGCACCATTGGCACTGTCATTTCTAAATGGCATTGCAAGGCTAAATGTTTACCGAGTGCATAAGCCTGATTGCGACAGTTAGCACTAGCTAAAAGATGAGTGGCTCCCAAAGGGAGTTCAAAAGTTTCACCATGCCAATGAAAGCTATTAAATATTTCCATTTCCCCAAACCATGATTGCGCGACTTCATTCACACTTACTTGAACCTGGCCCCAACCAATTTCCTTTACCTTGTTTGAAATCACCTTGGCCCCAAAGGCTTTACTGATAAGCTGACCGCCTAAGCAATGTCCAAGCAGGGGTAGTCCAGCCTGATCTGCCTCACGTATCAGAGTCAATACTGGCCTAATCCATGGCAATTCATCATTAACACTCATCGGACCACCCATCAGAACTAAACCACTAAAATCTAGTATTGAGCTAGGTAAGTCATCCCCTTCATCAATTTTAATTATCTGAATAGGGATATGCTTTTCATCCAAGAACGTGGAGAAATAACCCGGGCCTTCAGTCGCAGCAAAACGGAGAATAAGTATTGGTTTCATATTTAACAGTTTGTCAGTAAATATATCATTTGATTGCCTTAGACTTTAACCCAGTTACCTGACGCTAGACCGGCGATACTGTAATCACCAATGGAGTAGCGGATTAGACGAAGTGTGGGATAGCCTATTTTTGCAGTCATGCGCCGCACTTGGCGGTTTTTACCTTCCGCTATTTTAATTTCCAACCAACTGGTAGGAATAGCTTTACGTTCACGTATCGGCGGATCACGAGGCCATAAATTTTCAGGCTCAGGCATTAACTGAACGCCGGCAGGCTGCGTATAAAAATCACCTAAGTCTACGCCTTGCCTTACGGCATGCAAGTCAGACTCACTGGGTATACCTTCAACCTGCGCCCAATAAGTTTTAATTTCTTTATGCTTAGGGTGACTTAAACGATGCTGTAATGTCCCGTCATCAGTTAAAATAAGCAAACCCTCACTATCGGTATCTAAACGTCCAGCAGCGTATACATTAGGTACCGATATAAAGTCTTTTAACGTGGCGTGCCCACTCCCCAATCCCGAAGGCTCATGCGGGCTAAATTGGCACACGACGTTAAAAGGTTTATTAAATAAAATTATCATAATTAGGAAATTTGTATGACTTCTAAAATTGTTGTGCCATCTAGTGGAAAAAAAATAACCGTTAATGCAGACAATACGCTTAACGTTCCCAACCAACCTATTATCCCATTTATTGAAGGTGATGGCATAGGTGTAGATATCACACCTCCTATGATCAAAGTGGTCGATGCAGCAGTCAATAAAGCCTATAGCGGTACCCGTAAAATCTCATGGATGGAAGTTTACGCCGGCGAAAAAGCTTTGAATATTTACGGTCAAGATAAGGAAGGCAAGGATATCTGGTTACCCACTGAAACTATGCAAGCGGTTCGTGACTATGTGGTTTCAATTAAAGGCCCACTGACTACACCAGTCGGTGGCGGTATACGCTCTCTAAACGTGAGCCTTCGCCAAGAGTTAGATTTATATGTATGCTTGCGCCCCGTGCAATATTTTACAGGCGTACCTAGCCCACTCAAGCATCCAGAAAATACAAACATGGTGATATTCCGCGAAAATACTGAAGATATTTACACTGGTATTGAATGGGCTGCTGGCACTGATGAAGTTGAAAAAGTAATAAACTTCTTAAGCGACATGGGCATGCGGAAAAAAATCCGCTTCCCAGATTCTTCTGCTATCGGCATTAAGCCAGTGTCAAGAGAAGGTAGTCAACGCTTGGTGCGCAAGGCAATACAATACGCGATTGATAATAATAGAAAATCAGTCACAATCGCGCACAAAGGTAATATTATGAAGTTTACCGAAGGTGGTTTTAGAGACTGGGGTTATGAAGTAGCTAAGCAAGAGTTTGGCGCGGTTGAGATTGATGGCGGACCTTGGTGCAAATTGCCTAACGGCATGATTATTAAAGACTGTATTGCCGATGCCTTCTTGCAAGAAATTTTATTGCATCCACAAGATTACGATGTAGTGGCAACACTTAATTTAAATGGTGATTACATGAGTGATGCACTAGCTGCGCAAGTAGGTGGCATTGGAATAGCCCCAGGTGCTAATTTAAGTGACACCATTGCCATGTTTGAAGCCACCCATGGCACTGCACCTAAGATTGCAGGTAAAGATATTGCAAATCCAAGTTCACTGATTCTTTCAGCAGAAATGATGTTGCGTCATTTAGGTTGGGTAGAAGCGGCTGACTTGGTGTTGAAAGGGGTGGCTAGTGCAATTACAGCAAAACGCGTCACTAGTGACTTTTCTAGCCAAATGACCGATGCAACACAAGTGGGGACAGCACAATTTGGCGATGAAATAATTGCCAATATGTAACTGGCTTGAAGGGTTAAACCCTTCAAAATGTAATAAAAAAACGGCTCGTAAATGATACGAGCCGATAAATTCTACTATATTTCTAAAGCATTTAATCTAACCAGTACTAGCAGTTCTGAAAGTACTTCAGCTAGAAAAAACTTAAGCTTTTTGAATATTTGATGCTTGCTTGCCTTTTGGACCATCGGTCACTTCAAAGCTAACGCGCTCACCTTCTTTAAGACTTTTGTAACCAGCATCTACAATCGCAGAGAAATGGGCGAATAAATCGTCACCACCATCATCTGGAGTAATAAAGCCGAAGCCTTTAGAATCATTAAACCACTTTACGGTACCTGTTGCCATTTTATACTTCCTTACCTAAGACTAAAGGGGGCGCCCCAAAAAGTTTGCCTCAAGTATAGAGATTGCAGCCGCTTAATTAAAGTTGAGTGCAAAAAAACTCGAATCCAAACACCTAAGCCACTTTATAATTTGCTTAGGGATAAATGTCAAGTATTCCACACAAAGCTATTTGGCCTGAAGCCTTATTTACGTTGCCCCTTAAGAACCTCTGCTGTGCCTACTTTTTATTTGCCGCTATTAGCGCCCGCTCAATTTCTTTATATGGCTGCGCACCTAACATGCGCTTACCATCAGAAAATATTAAAGTAGGCGTACTTGTCACGCCCAAAGTTTTCGCCAACTCACCTACCCTTTCTAGTGGGACATCGCAGTTAGCACTAGTTTTAGGTAGTTGGTTATGAAAAATCCAATCATCCCAAGCCTTCGCCTTATTTGTTGCACACCAAATCAACTTAGACTTAGCCGCGGCTTCTGGGTGTAATTGCGCTATTGGATAAAGAAAAGTGTACACCGTAACATCGCTAATATTGCTTAATTCATTTTGCTCTAAACGCTTACAATACGGACAGTCTACATCAGAAAATACGACCAACTTACGACTACCGTTGCCTTTAACTACTTTAATCGCTTGCTCTAGAGGCAGACTAGAAAAGTCTATTTTTGTAAGTTCTTCTAGACGCTCGCCTGTAATGTCTTTTTTAGATTTAGGATCAACTAAGCGTCCTTCGGCAATTAAAAAACTCATTTTTTCATCGGTATAGATGATTTGCCCACCCATAAACACTTCATACAATCCTCCATAATTGGTCTTAGTGACGCTTTCAACCTTAAACTTTGGATAAGCCGCTTCTACTGCTTTTTTCACACTAGCCTCATCAGCCATGGCTAAGGTTGTAAATGCAGCATATAAGACCAAGCCGACTAATTGTTTAAACATGCAAATTCCTTCTATATAAATTGTGTAATCAAATGGTTACGATATACTTAAAGTGCAATAGCAATAGCCACCAACATTTTTTTTATGGTTGAATACTGCGCCATTGACAAGCCAAAATTCCTTACTTTTTTAACCACAGGATGTTGGCTCGAAAACAATTTATAGAGACCGTCAGTTAATAAAAGCATCTGCATCATATCGGCTTTTCTTAGGCGCGTATATTTTCTAAACACGCTACTATCGTTTATGGCTTGATATTGATTTTTCTCAGTCAAGATTTTAACTAGATCAATCACATCCCTAAACCCTAGATTTACGCCTTGGCCAGCCATCGGGTGAACTTGATGTGCAGCATCCCCAACTAGTAGCACGCAGTCTCGGTTTAGCGCCGCCGTTTTCTGCAAGCTTAAGGGGAATGTTGACGGCTTGGCCAGCAATTTAAAGTTGCCTAAACAATGTCCGCCAGCCTTGGCGACACAGTGCGTAAACTCCTCTTCGCTTAAAGCTAGAAGTTTAGCGGCGAATTCACTTGAGACCGACCACACAATAGAAATGGTATTTTCTGGTAAAGGTAGCCATGCCAAAATGCTTAAAGCACTATCTACATTGCTGGAAAACCATTGTCGCGCAATATTGGCATGGGATCTCTCAACACTAAAGTTGGCCACCACTGCTACTTGCTGGTAGGAAGTTTTGACCACCGTTATACCGACATGCTGGCGTACCCAAGATTGACTGCCATCAGCAGCCAAAAGCAATTTGGCTTCAATAAGTTGTTCCGAATGAAGCTGGCTAGTCACGCTTAAGCTAGCTTTTTTGGTACTGCTTTTAATGGCCGTGCAACTCGTATCCATCATAGTTGGAATGCCTAGCTCAACCACCCTTTGGAACAGCGCCTGCTGCAGCGCGCGTGCTTCAACTATGAAGCCTAATTGATCTGAATGAACACCTTCAGCCTCCAGCAACAAGGGGGGGGCTGCGCTATCTCCATAAATTTCCATAGCCTGCATAGTGCCAATTCGCTTAGGATTTAATGAATTCCAAACCCCCAAACTTCCTAGCCAGTGTGCATTATTAGGGCTAATGGCGTAAATTCTGCTATCCCAGTTTTCGTCAACAAGGTCAAATTGCAATGGTCTTTGACTATCAATTAATCGCACCAGAAATCCAGCATGATGCAAGGCAATCGCAGCAGAAAGACCCACTAACCCTGCACCGACGATAGCGATATCTGTGCACAATACTTCAACTTCGTGGCTCATTTTCCGAAACTCATTTTACCAACCAAATACTTTTTAACCGGCTTAATCACGTCAAAAACCCCTAAACTAGCGCCTCTCAAGGCGGATAGGCCAACCAGATCATTTGAGAATAAATTGACTAGAAAATCTGTAAAAAATAAACCGCCTTTAGTATCAGACTTGCGACTGGCTTGGTAACTAGCCAACATGTAAGCAGACCCTAACTCATCGGCAGAGGCACTGGCAATATATTGAGCTAGAGATTCCGCATCACGCAACCCAACATTAAAACCCTGCCCCGCGACTGGATGCATGGTTTGCGCAGCGTTACCAATCACCACTAAATGCTTAGATTGCTGCGCATCCGGTTTTAGTTGCGCCATTTTCAAGGGGAAGCTTAGACGTTTTTCAACACTTAAAAAATCGCCCACACGATCACCAAACTGTTGATGAAATTTTTCCAAAAAGTCAGCGTCACTTAAGCTGAGCATTGACGTAATAAAGGATTTTTCACCGGTCCACACCAATGAAAAGTCAAACTCACCTCCATTAGGCAATAAAGCAATCGGGCCGTTGGCAGTAAAGCGTTCATAAGCGACATTATGATGCGGTAGCTCCGCACGCACTTTAGTTACTAAAGCATCATGACCATACTCTTTGGTTTCACGACTCAAGCCTGTCAGTTCATCCAAGGTACGTCCGCCATCAGCAAGCACCACCAAAGGGCTACTAATGCTATGAGCTAGACCGCCATGAGTATAAGTCACCGTTGCCTGCGATACGTCATAAACAATGCTGGAGGCACTTGCTTCAAATATAAAATTCACAGACTTTGCATCGGCAATTGCACGATCTAATGCTGCGCTTAATACGCCATAGGATAAGACATAGCCCAATGCTTCCTGATGGTAATCACCAGCATGCAACTGAGTGCGACCAAAACTACCTTTTTGTGAAACATGGATACTATTAATGGGCGTTGCTTGAGTGCTTAGAGCTCCCCACAAACCAAGTTTTTCTAAAATGCGCCGACTGCCAAAAGACAAAGCTAAAGCACGGCTTTCACTATGCGCTGCACCAAGATTACGCGCTTCGAGCACGGTCACATTTACCCCTTGCTTGACAAGCAATAACGCTAAGGTTGCACCTACTGGCCCACCACCAATGATAATAATTGGTTGTGACATCTAGCTTTGCATTAACGCTTCAATATCGGCGACTGTTTTTACGGCAGCAGCTGTTATTACTTCACAGCCATTGGCGGTCACCAGCACATCATCTTCTATGCGTATGCCTATATTCCAAAATGCTTCAGGCACATTGTCGGCTGGACGAATATAACAACCAGGCTCCACCGTTAATGCCATACCAAGCTCCAACTTACGCCAGTCATTCCGCTTATCTTTATACTCACCTGCATCATGTACGTCTAAACCTAACCAATGTCCAGTTCTATGCATATAAAACTGCCGATAGGTGCCGGACTCCAACACCGCATCGCGAGTACCTGTACATAACTTCAAATCAATAAAACCTTGTATCAGAACGTTCAAAGCGGCCTCGTGCGGCTCATTCCAATGACTACCTATATTCACTTTGGCAATGGCTGCCGCTTGTGCGGCTAATACGAGCTCATAGACCTCTTTTTGCGCGCCGCTAAATTTACCATTGACCGGAAAAGTACGCGTAATATCTGAAGCATATCCATCAAACTCGCAGCCTGCGTCTATTAACAACAAATCACCAGCATTAAGTTTCTGATTGTTCGCGTTGTAGTGAAGCGTGCACGCATTTGCGCCTCCAGCAACGATACTGGTATAAGCTGGCGATTGCGCACCCTTTCGATAAAAATCATGCAAAAACTCTGCCTCAACTTCATACTCCATCATATTCTGTTGCGTAAATCGCATGGCGCGGTTATGGGCCGCCGCGGCGATTACAGCGGATTTTCGCATCAAGGCTTGCTCAAACGGCGATTTATATAGACGTAATTCATCAAGCATTTTGCGCACATCAACAATTTCATCTGGCGCGCTCACGCCTGTACGCGCCTGCGCGCGCAAATTATTGATCCAACCCGTCACTCGATTATCCCAAGTTAAACTTTCTCCTAGGCTAAAAAATAATTTAGGCTGATTGCCTAAGAGCTTTAATAACACCTCGTCCAATTCATGAATAGAGTAAGCTGCATCAAAACCAAAGCTCTCACGCGCTGCATCAGCTCCAAATCTAAAGCCATCCCAAATTTCACGCTCCATATCTTTGTCACGACAAAACAATATAGATTGTGCAGGACCGCTGATGCTAGCTGCCACCAACACCAACACTGACTCAGGCTCTTGGAAGCCAGTTAAGTAGTAAAAGTAACTATCGAAACGGTAGGGATAATGACTGTCTCGGTTGCGTATAGCTTCGTTCGCTGTAGGAATAATGGCAACACCATTACCCATGGCTGCCATGAGCTTTTGTCTTCTTAACTTGAATTCTGCGATATCTAAATTCATGCGGCCTCTTGTTTCGTTTCGAACGGGAATAATATTACCAATGTTTTTGGGCGCTTAACGGCCGATAAGGTTCAATCTAAGCCAGCATGATTAATTAAGCTCTGGCAGTTAGCTGTTGATCTAAATCGGCTAAACGTTTTGGCGTGCCTATATCATGCCATACACCTTGGTAATGCGAAGCGCTTACCAAGTGTTGCTCAATAGCCACTCGTAAAATAGGCGCTAGCTTCGCGGGTTGTCCACGCTCAATATTAGCAAACAAGCTAGGTTGATATACACCGACACCAGAAAAAGTTAACTTTGGTGCCCCAGTAACGAGCAATTGACCATTTTGATACGCAAAATCACCTTCCGTATGCTGCACCGGATTATCCGCCATAATCAAATGCGCTAACGACGGCGCTACTAAGGCATGCCGTATAGTAGAAAAATCAAATTCAGTATAGGTGTCACCGTTTACAACAACAAATGGTGAATATCCTAATAACGGCAAAGCCTGAGCAATGCCACCTGCCGTTTCCAGCGCCGTTGGCTCAGGGCTATATTGGACACTTAAGCCCCACTGACTGCCATTACCCAAAGCTGATTCAATTTGACTACCTAAATGTGCGTGATTAATAATCACTTCCGTAAAGCCGGCACTAGCCAACCGCTCCAAATGCCAGACAATTAAAGACTTACCCCCAACCGTCAACAAGGGCTTGGGGGTGTTATCAGTAAGCGGCCGCATGCGCTCACCGCGACCTGCAGCTAGAATCATCGCTCGCACTAGAATGTGTATCCTACTTGCGGCTGCGACTGTTCCAATTGATTTAGCAGCCTTAACATAGGTCTTAATTCCACGTAGCGCTCACACACTTTGCGTAAATAGGCCATGACTATAGGCATATCATTAAGATAATTATGCTTGCCATCTCGATGGCTCAAGCGTGCAAAAATACCTAGCACCTTAATATGGCGCTGCGCACCCATCCATTCAAAATCCCGATAAAACTCAGAAAAATCATCTGGTATTGGCAACCCTGCTTTTTTGGCTGGCTGCCAATAGCGCACTGCCCAATCAATCACCTGCTCTTCATCCCATCCTATATAAGCATCTTTTAACAATGAAACCAAGTCATAGCTAATCGCGCCATACACCGCATCTTGAAAATCCAAAATTCCTGGGTTATTTTCTGCGGTTAACATTAAGTTGCGGGAGTGATAATCACGGTGCACAAACACTTGACCTTGCGCTAAAATACTTTCACTCAACAACTTAAAGGTATTATTTAAAACAACTTGTTGCTCAGGCGTTAAGGTGGTTTTTAAGTGCTGCGTAACATACCAGTCAGGAAAAAGTTGCATCTCACGACCCAGCATGGCTGCATCATAATTTGGCAAATCGCCAGTGACGCTTATACCTTGCATTTTAATCAAAGCATCGGTGGCATTTTTATAGAGTTCTGGCGCAGTTTTGTCATTAAGCTTAGATAAATAAGTATCGTCACCTAGATCACTTAACAATAAGAAGCCCTGCGCTAAATCTTGCGCCAACACCTTGGGTGCGTTTAAACCAGCCTCTGCCAACAATTGTGCTACTTGCACAAACGGCGCACAACTCTCATGGGTTGGGGGCGCATCCATTGCAATCAAAGTTTTATCAGCCACATGCACTCTGAAATAGCGCCTAAAGCTGGCATCAGCGGATGCGGTTGTCAGCGTAAATTTCGCCGACTGTAAT
>CAIOPD010000167.1 GCA_903860085.1 uncultured Pseudomonadota bacterium | reverse complement strand
GGTGAAGTAAAAGACTTTAATGTTGAAGATTTCATTCCAGCTAAAGATGCACGACGAATGGATACTTTTATTCAATACGGATTGGCTGCAGCGATTGAAGCAGTAAAAGACTCTGGCATTGTCGCAACTGAAGAAAATGCAGAACGTATTGGCGTTTCCATCGGTTCTGGCATTGGTGGCATGCAGAATATTGAAGATACTGACATTCTCTACCAAGCTTCAGGCCCACGTAAAATATCGCCGTTCTTTATCCCTGGCACTATTATCAACATGATTTCAGGTAATCTGTCGATTATGTTTGGCTTTAAGGGCCCTAATGTAGCTATCGTTACAGCTTGCACTACGGGGACTCACTCAATTGGTGATGCTTCGCGCATGATTGAATACGGTGATGCGGATGTGATGATTGCTGGGGGAGCGGAAGCCGCAATTACACGCTTAAGCGTAGGTGGGTTTGCTTCTTCACGCGCGCTATCAACGCGTAATGATGATCCAACAACGGCAAGTCGTCCTTGGGATAAAGATAGAGACGGTTTCGTGATAGGTGAGGGCGCTGGGGTGATGGTGCTAGAAGAATATGAACACGCTAAAAAACGTGGCGCTAAAATTTATGCTGAGTTAAGTGGATATGGCATGAGTGCTGATGCTTACCACATGACAGCCCCTAATATGGATGGGCCACGCCGTTCGATGCGTAATGCTATGCAAAATGCAGGGATTAATGTGGATGCAGTGGAATTTATCAATGCCCACGGCACATCAACGCCTCTAGGTGATTCCAATGAAACCAATGCGATTAAAGCCGCTTTTGGTGACCATGCAAGCAAGTTAGTAGTGAACTCGACCAAATCAATGACAGGCCATCTATTAGGCGGTGCAGGTGGCTTAGAATCAGTATTTACTGTTCTTTCTATCTATAATCAAGTATCACCACCGACGATCAATATTTTTAACCAAGACCCTGAGTGCGATTTAGACTTCTGCGCAAATACTGCGCGTGATATGAAGATTGATTATGCATTGAAGAATAACTTTGGATTTGGTGGCACGAACGGCAGTCTAGTATTTAAAAAAATCTAGTCGATTCACTAAACACGACGTTGCTGATTGCAACAGAAAAGCCTGCGCAACCACAAATCGCAGGCTTTGCTTTTTCAACTAGTCTAATACCTTAGGCTATGGTTTAATTCAAGCTTATGGCATCTATTCATACATATTTAATTAACGGTGATTTTAACCAAGTCATTTCCCCACTAGACCGTGGGTTTGCCTATGGCGATGGTGTTTTTCGCACTATGCTTGTCCGCAATGGCGTGCCTGAAAGTTGGCCACAGCACTATCAGAAATTAGTGGCTGATTGTGCGGTCATTGGTATCGTTTGCCCTAGTGCTGAGTTATTAATGGGTGATATACAACAGCTATTCCCAATTACCCATCCCCCTATTGATACCATAGAAATCGCTAAGGTAATTATTAGTCGGGGTGAAGGTGAGCGCGGTTATGCACCTCCGTCAATTACGATGCCAACGCGCGTTGTCATTAAGTCAACTGCTAGCGTTTATGCTACAAAAAACTATAGCGATGGCGTTGACTTGCATCTATGCGAAACACGTCTGGCAGATCAGCCTAAGCTCGCTGGTATTAAGCACTTAAATCGCCTTGAAAATGTAATGGCACGTATGGAGTGGCGCGATGAAAGCCTGTTTGATGGTGTTTTACAAGATCAAGAGGGTAATGTGATTGAATGTACTATGAGCAATCTCTTTGCTCGATTTGGGACAAAGTTAACCACCCCAGATTTAAGCCATTGTGGGGTTGCAGGCATTACTCGGCAACGCATTATAGCGCTAGCACACACGTTAGATTTAGAGGTAACGGTCGCAACACTCTCATTAGAGTGCTTATTACAAGCAGATGAAGTGATGATTTGTAATAGTCTCTATGGCGCCTTTCAAGTCCGCAGCCTAAATCAGAAAGTATGGCCACAACTTAATTTAGCTAAAAATGTTAGGGCTGCACTTGCCTATGCTTAAAAAGTTCAAACGCCGATTATTGCTAACAACCTTTGTGGCCTTACTACTAGGCGCAGGGTTAACTTATTACGCAATTTCTTCACTTAGATTACAACCGTCTAGTCAGGAGATTGTGATTCAGCCTAAGAGCGGCCTAAGAAGTATCGCTAGCCAATTGGTGGCGCAGGGAGTGCTGAAAGAGCCTTGGCGCTTTATCTTGTTAGCGAAGCTATTAAATAAACAGTCCTATTTACAGGCCGGTGATTACACGCTCAATAAAAACATTACACCATATCAATTACTGCTGTCGCTTAATCATGGAAGAACCACCCAGGGTGGCGTTACCTTTATTGAGGGGCGCACTTTCTCTCAAATGCTTGTTAAGCTAGAAGTAAATGATGCGGTCAAGCAAACCATTACAACAATGTCGGAAGCTGAAATACTTAAGCAGATTGGCGCGCCATATAAAGTGGCAGAAGGGTTATTCTTTCCTGATACCTATTACTTCGATCGCAATACTGAAGACACCGTCTTATTAAAACGTAGCTACACGGCCATGCAGGCTAAACTGGCTAAAGCTTGGGCTACTCGCGATGAAAATCTTCCTTATAAAAATAGCTACCAAGCGCTCATTATGGCCTCCATTGTTGAAAAGGAAACGGGTAGGGCAAGCGAACGTCCGATGATCGCAGGCGTATTTATCAATCGCTTGCGGATTGGCATGCGACTACAAACTGATCCAACAGTTATTTATGGCATGGGCGTGCAGTTTGATGGCAATATCCGTAAAAAAGATTTAATGGCCGATACCCCTTACAACACTTATACGCGTGACGGACTTCCGCCAACACCTATTGCTATGCCTGGTATTGCTTCAATTGAAGCAGCTTTACATCCAGCTAAGACTAAAGCGTTGTATTTTGTAGGGAAAGGTGATGGTAGCCACGCTTTTTCTAATAACCTTGACGATCATAATCGCGCGGTTGTTCATTATCAATTAGGAAATAAACATTAACTTATGAGCGGAAAGTTTATTACATTAGAAGGGATGGACGGCGCCGGGAAAAGCACGCATATTCCAAACATTATCAAAATCTTACAAGCAAGAGGTTTTGAGGTAGTGTCAACTCGCGAACCAGGAGGTACTGCGCTCGGTGAACGTTTACGTGAACTTTTACTACATGAACCGATGCATGCTGAAACCGAAACGTTATTAATGTTTGCTGCTCGCCGTGAACATATTGCTACCGTAATTGGACCAGCGCTAGCACGTGGCGCCTATGTACTTTCAGATCGATTCACGGATGCAACCTATGCCTACCAATGTGGCGCTAAGGGGGTACCTGCTACAAAAATTCAAATCTTGGAGCAATGGGTGCAATCTGAATTACAGCCAGACGTCACCCTGTTATTTGATGTACCAGTAGAAGTAAGCATGCAAAGACTCGCAGCAACACGTGTGCCAGATAAGTTTGAACGTGAGGATGCTAATTTTTTCAGTCGTATTAGGCAAGCTTATTTGCAGCGGGCTCAAGAAAATCCAGCAAGATTTAGAGTCATTGATGCCAGTGTTGCTTTAACAGAGGTAGTTGCCAATGTTGAAGCCATTCTTGCCACTATTTAGAATTGGTTATGAATAAGAATGACTAGTTTAAGCAAACTTTATCCTTGGCAAACTCAGGTTTGGCAGCATCTCAATCAGGATGCGCAGCGTATGCCGCATGCTCTTCTTCTGCATGGAAGATCAGGTATTGGGAAGTATGATTTTGCAAGAAATTTTAGTCAGGCACTATTATGTGTAGATAAGAATGACCAAGGATTTTCCTGCGGACATTGCTCTAGTTGCAATTGGTTTAATGACGACAGTCATCCGGATTTTCGTTTACTAAGCCCAGAACAAGAAGTTGAAGCTGAAGACGAGGTTGTTTCCACCAAAAAAACCAAGAAGAAAACACAGATTTCAGTCGCTCAGATTAGGGATCTTGCAAGCTTTCTAAGCCTTTCTAGCCATCGTAGCGGCGGTTTGCGCATCGTTTTAATACATCCGGCTGAAGCGTTGAATTTAGCTTCGGCGAATGCATTGTTGAAAATGCTAGAAGAGCCCTCTGATGGCGTCGTTTTTATATTGGTTTCCCACCAAATTCAACGGTTGTTACCAACGATTATCAGTCGCTGCCAAAAAATTAGCATGCCAATTCCTGATGAAGCGCAATCGATGGCGTGGCTGGAAGAGCAGGGCGTAGTTAATGCTAAGCAGCAACTAGCCTATTTAGAAGGCTCGCCTATTAAGGTGTTTGCTGAACAGTCTCAGTTCAATCAATTATCTGAAGTTTGGAGATTGTTAGCGATGGCAAGTAAGTTAGAACCACACATCGCTGCGCCTGCTTTAATTGCTAATTCAGTAGAGTCAGGCATTATTGCTTTACAAAAGTGGATATATGACCTGCTAGCGATGCGATTAGGGCAACATAATCGTTATCACCTAGCGCAAGCAGATGTGTTGAAAGTGCTAGCTGAAAAGGTAAACTTAGACCGATTATTCGTATTGCAAAAAAAATGTAATGAACTTCGCAAGCTCGCCTTGCATCCATTAAATCATGAACTGCAAATGGAAAGCTTACTGCTAGAATACACGCGAGCATTTAGCGCTAAATAAAGAATGAACATTTATTAATGGATCCAAATTAGAAACATCATGCTTGTAGACTCTCATTGCCACTTGAATTTCCCTGAACTTTTAGCCAACTTACCTGCAATTAAGGAGTCGATGAAGGCTAATGAAGTAGGGCATGCATTATGCATTTCAGTCACTTTACCAGACTTTCCACAAGTGCTTGCTTTGGCTGAGACCAATGCTAATTTCTTTGCCTCAGTCGGCGTGCATCCAGACTACGAAAACATTGAAGAGCCCTCTGTGGCGTGCTTACTAGCCCTGGCTGATCATGATAAAGTGGTAGCTATTGGTGAAACTGGACTTGATTATTTTAGGCTGACAGGTGACTTAGAATGGCAGCGCACTCGTTTTCGCACTCATATTCAAGCTGCAATTCAGTGTGGAAAACCATTGGTAATCCATACACGTAATGCGGCAGCGGATACGCTACGTATAATGCGTGAAGAGAACGCTCAAAAAGTTGGAGGTGTCATGCATTGTTTCACCGAGAGCTTAGAGGTTGCATTAGAAGCGATAGAGCTCGGATTTTACATCTCGTTTTCTGGAATTGTGACCTTTAAAAACGCAGTAGCTATTAAAGAAGTTGCACGACAAGTCCCTTTGCGTAGAATGCTGATCGAAACAGATTCACCTTATCTAGCGCCTATCCCTTATCGAGGCAAAACCAATCAGCCTAGTTATGTAAAGCATGTAGCAGAGGAAATTGCCAAATTGCGTGGTATTAGTTTTGAAGAGGTCGCTACAGCTACCACTGAAAATTTCTTTCAATTGTTTAAACATGCTCATGTTTAAGTGTGGAATATCAGACTAATTAATATTATTTATTTAATTGTAATTCAAAGGGTTAGATGCAACTATTAATGTTAGGCGTTGGTTCAAGCGCTGGCACACCCATGCTCGGATGTGATTGCGACACATGCACCTCAACGGATACCCGCAATAACAGAACACGCTGCTCTAGTGTCATTACGTTAGATAATGGTAAGGTTATATTAATCGATACTGGCCCAGACTTGCGTTTGCAATCACTGAGGGCAGGGTTGACGCACCTTGATGCAGTTCTTTACACGCATACGCACGCCGACCATATCCATGGCATAGATGATTTACGTGCATTTTGTCAAATTCAGCGCGCTCAAATACCGCTTTATGGAAGTCATGAAACAGTGGCCCATATTTCGGGTAAGTTTGGCTATACATTACGTGAACCCAGTAACTTTTGGGATTTACCGGTGTTGAAAGCAAATGCCGTAGATGGGCCATTTAATTTATTTGGGCAAACTATCATTCCAATCCCGCTCAAGCATGGCAACAGTGATATATATGGTTATCGGGTAGGTGATATTGCATATTTAACAGATGTCTCATTAATTCCAGAGAGCTCACTCTTGTTGCTACAAGGTCTAAAAGTATTGCTACTAGATTGTTTACGCCCAACAGCACACTATACCCATATCAATTTGGAACAAAGCTTGGAATATGCAGGTCTGATTAAAGCTAAATCCACCTACTTGATTCATATGACACACCAATTAGAATATGTCGCATTATCAGCACAACTGCCTGATAACGTCTTTGTAGGCTATGACGGCCTTAAAGTAAGCGCCACTTAGTATTGTGTAACGTTGTTTAGCTAAACCTGTGTTTGGTTATGCTAATTCTTCGTAAAGTGAGATAATATTGCAGTCCTTAGGAGATCAATAAAATGCAATTAAGTATTAAAAAAATATGTCTTAGCTTAGTAATGGCAACTTTGCTTATGTCTGCGTTCACTTTAGTTCAGGCTGGTACAACCTATACCGAAGATGAGTTTTTAAATAAATTCAGTGGCAAGCCTCAGAAAGTAATTGCTGAGAAATTGGGTGCTCCATTTAAAAAAGAATTGTCAGTAAAACCTACTGGCGCATCTACAGTGCTTGGTCAAGCGGGTGTTGAAGAAAAAGGTTCTAAACGTGTGACTGTTGAAATGTGGTATTACAAAAACATTGTTCGCTACGATCCTAAACATACATATAAAGAAACTGAAATTACTTTTGTGAATGACAAAGTAATGAATATTGCTTTTTTCAACAATCGTTAATTGATAGTAGGGGTGTTTATTTGTAGCACTGATTAAACATGCTCACATAAGCCGAATTAAACCTCGGCTTATTAAACATGTATCTACTTCGTATAATGTATATTATGTAAAATTGATAATATACATATAAACACCATAGTTGAGATAACAGCCATAAGCAATCAGCCAAAATAATCACCTACCCTAAGCTAACCCCTCACCTAAATAAAATAATCAGCCCTAAAAAAGTCGCAATGCTTAAATTAGCCAGTACGCTTAGGTTGAATGTAGCTAGAGTAAATTCGGATTGCTAGCAGCGCCAATAAAATACAGCCATACAATAATGGCTCACGGATATCTTTCTTAACCAACCACCAAAAATGCACGACACCTAAAATTCCAATTAAATAGACTAATCGATGTAATTGCTTCCATCGGCGTCCTAATTTTCGAATCATGAAGTTATTTGAAGTTATCGCTAATGGTGTAGTGAATAAGAATGCACTAAATCCTACCAATACGTAAGGATGCTTCAAAATATCATGGGAAATATCCGGCCAGAAGAAGCTGTGATCTAACCAAACATAAGTCGTGATGTGGAGGCAGGCGTAAAAATACATAAAGAGCCCTGTCATCCGCCGCAATTGAATCGGCCAGGCAATGCCAGTAAGCAATCTAACCGGAGTAAGGCTGAGTGTAAGCAATAGGATGAAAAGGGTCCAAAATCCTGTCGCACGCTCTACAAATTCAATGGGGTTAGCAGACAAATCATCTTGGAGTGCCAGAATAAATAGACGCAAGAAGGGTACCAAACACAATAAAAAGACAAAGGCTTTGAATAGCAAGATTTGCTTCTTATTAGGCGCCCTCTTTAGCGAATTTAACAATATGTCAGAACTTTAAGGATATTAGGTTGATGTATATGAATGAAAACTAAAATACGATTTAAGACTATTCAGTAAACGCTTCTTGTAAAACAGCTAGAGTTGCATTCAACACCTTTGCATTGACTTCGCCAACTTTTTTAACCAATCGAACCTTGTCCAGAGTGCGAATTTGGTCAATTAAAATTAATCCATACTTATTATTTAACGTCACTGGTATTCTGTAAGGCGCTGGATGGCTTCCTGTAGTCATTGGAGCAACTATAACTGTGCGTAACTTATCGTGCAATTCAACTGGAGACACTATTACGCAAGGGCGAGTTTTCTGAATCTCACTACCTACTGTTGGATCTAGCGATGCCAACCATACATC
>CAIOPD010000166.1 GCA_903860085.1 uncultured Pseudomonadota bacterium | reverse complement strand
TAGTCAGAATTTTTTCTGGAAGATAACTGCCCGTGCCTGCGATTCTAGAGTTTGTCATGCGTTGTCCGGGTTAACATCAAGCGCTTCCTGCGTTTGGATGTGTTCTATTTCTAATTGTTCGGTAATACGGCGTAAAACGCCACTACGTGACTCTTCAATGGCTGTATGAATCGCTTGTAAAAAGGAAAAGCTGTCCGCGCCACCATGACTTTTCACAACTATACCGCGTAAACCTAAAAAGCTGGCACCATTGTAACGACGAGGATCTAAACGCTTTTTAAATGCCTTTAGCACAGGCATTGAGATTAAGGCCATGAGTTTGGTCAACCAATTGCGTTTAAACTCCTCAGCAAGAAATCGCCCCATCATTTGCGCTAAACCTTCTGACGCTTTTAATGCAATATTGCCCACAAAGCCGTCACACACCACGACATCGGTAGTGCCTTTAAAGATGTCATTGCCTTCTACGTTACCGTAAAAATTTAAATGGCTAGCGCGCAGAAGCTCTCCGGTACGCTTAACTACTTCATTACCTTTGATTTCTTCAGAGCCAATATTAAGGAGGCCTACGCTTGGATTTTCCTTGTGCTCTACACATGACACAAGCATGCTACCCATCACCGCAAACTGCAGTAATTGTTCCGCCGTGCAATCGGCATTGGCGCCCAAATCAAGGATGTAGGTTTTACCTTTACGGCTAGGAAATACGCCAGCAATTGCTGGGCGATCAATACCAGGTAACGTTTTTAATACAAAACGTGCAGTTGCCATCAAAGCGCCGGTATTACCAGCGCTGACACAGGCGTTAGCGACACCCGTTTTGACTAAATTAATGGCCACACGCATTGAGGAGTCTTTTTTGTTTTTAAGTGCGCCCTGAGGAGATTCGTCCATGCCCACTAACTCACTAGCATGATGAATACGCAATCGCGGCCCAGTGTTGGCTTTTTGCGCCTTGAGTTCAGACTCAATATCCGCGGTTAATCCGACTAGTATGATGCTAAGGTCTGCATCGGACGCTAGCGCTAGTAGAGCCGCTGGTATTATGACATGAGGGCCATGATCGCCACCCATTGCGTCAATTGCAAGAGTTATTTCCATCGTTTTTAATCACACTGGTTGTTAATTAAAGGTTGGTTCATCTATCCCACAAAAAACTAACGCCGATCCAGCAATAGGATCGGCGTTAAAATTTTTAGTAACTTCTCAACAAGCTTCGAAGCTTTAGATTAAATCTAAAGTATATTACTCGCCTTTTGTTGACAGTACTTTACGACCACGATAGTAACCGCTTGGGCTAATGTGATGACGTAAATGTGTTTCGCCTGTTGTAGGCTCAACTGCTAATGGTGGATTGTTTAAAAAGTCATGTGAACGGTGCATACCGCGTTTTGATGGTGACTTTTTGTTTTGCTGAACTGCCATAATAAACTCCAATAAAATGATTAAAACATCATCTCAATTACATACGAACTGATGCATTGATTAATTCAATCCACCACTGATTTAAGACTGCGCTAAATAGCTAGTGCAACACTATAATATAAACCGAGCGTTTTGTCAGCCATAATTCAATGATTATGGCTTAATTAAACCTTTTAATGCCGCAAAAGGATTCGCCTTCTCACCACTTTGGGTGATTATTGCGCCGCAATTCTGCTCATGTATTGGCGCGATAGGCATGGCCATAATAATTTCATCTTCAATTAAGGCTTTTACATCCATGGCTACGCTGGCTTGTTGAAGATCTAAATCATCGCTACCTTCTATCTCGCTTGCCTCGATATCATTCACCGCGGCATCGCCGATTAAATAGTTAAAATCAAGCACTAACTTTAACGGCATTTCACCCATACAACGCTGACAGGTCGTCTTTAGATTGGCGTTAAGCTTCAGATGTAAATAATGCTGCCCTGCCGGATCAGTTTTACCTTGTAATGTGTAAACAATACTGGAAGGCGACGCTTCCGAAATTGAAGTGGCTGAATGATCAGCTTCAGATTGCAGTAATTCAGCCAATCTAGGGAAGTCTGCCAGAGTTAAAACTCCACTTAAGTGTTCATTATTTTTGGAGAAAACCAGGTTATCTATAAGTATTGAATGATTGTTCATAATTTAAGTAGTCTAATTTTTATATAAAAATTTTATTTTAGGGTTTAAAACACCGATATCTTTAGCGTCAGCACTTTAAGCGCAGCGCATGTGCATGTTACAATTGCCGGGTTTGAGTGACAAATAAGGGCTGTAACGTGTTTAAGAAAATTCTTGTAGCTAATCGCGGTGAAATTGCAGTGCGTATTGTACGCGCTTGCTCAGAAATGGGCATCAAGTCTGTTGCGATCTATGCAGATGCTGATCGTCAAGCTTTGCACGTTAAAAAGGCAGATGAAGCCTACAGCATTGGCGCAGACCCAGTGGCTGGCTATTTAAATGCACATAATATTGTAAACTTAGCCGTAGCATCAGGCTGTGATGCTCTGCATCCTGGGTACGGTTTTTTATCAGAAAATCCTGAATTAGCTGAAATCTGTGAACGTCGCGGCGTTAAATTCATCGGCCCAAATGCCGATGTTATTCGCCAAATGGGCGATAAAATTCAAGCTAGAAATGCAATGACCGGTGCTGGCATACCGTGTACGCCAGGCAGTGATGGCAATTTAGCCAACCTAGAAGAGGCCGTTGCGCTAGCTGCTGAAATTGGTTACCCAGTCATGCTAAAAGCTACTAATGGTGGCGGCGGTCGTGGCATACGTCGTTGTGATAGCGAGAAAGAGTTACTCGGAAATTATGACCGCGTGATTTCTGAAGCCAGCAAGGCATTTGGCAAACCAGAAGTGTTTTTAGAAAAATGTATCGTTTCTCCGCGCCATATTGAAGTGCAAATTCTAGCCGACAGTGAAGGTAATGTAATTCATTTGTTTGAGCGTGATTGCTCTATACAGCGCCGCAATCAAAAGTTAATTGAAATCGCTCCTTCGCCGCAATTGAGCCAAGCCCAACGTGACTATATCGGTAGCTTGGCGGTAAAAGCTGCTAAAGCCGTTGGTTATGAAAATGCTGGTACGGTAGAGTTTTTACTCGCCGCGGATAACACCTTCTATTTCATGGAAATGAATACTCGCTTACAAGTTGAGCACACGGTTACCGAAACGATTACTGGCATTGATATAGTACAAGAACAGATTCGTATTGCTTATGGCTTACCATTACAATACCTACAAAAAGATGTGCAGTTTCGCGGTTATGCCATGGAATTCCGCATTAATGCTGAAGACCCTAAGAATGACTTTTTACCTAGCTTTGGTAAGATTACGCGCTACTATGCTCCCGGAGGCCCAGGCGTGAGAATGGATGCAGCCATCTATAGTGGATATGTCATTCCGCCTTATTATGACTCTATGTGTGCAAAGCTGACTGTATGGGCGCTAGATTGGGATAGTGTGATCGAACGCGGTCGTCGTGCACTAGATGATATGTTGATTTATGGTGTAAAAACAACAATCCCGTATTATCAAGAAATCTTAAAGCATAAAGACTTTAGAGAAGCAAACTTCAACACGAGTTTTGTGGAGTCACATCCCGAGCTCACTAATTATGCCAATGAAATACCACCAGAACTCGTTGCGGCGGCTATTTCAGCAGCGATTGCTGCTTACGAAGGCGTTTAGGTTTAAGCAGTAAAAATAAATGATTGTTAAATATATAAATTAAAGAGTTAAATTATGGCCAAAATACAAGTTACCGAGCTAGTTTTACGTGATGGGCATCAATGCCATATCGCTACACGTATGCGCACAGAAGACATGCTGCCGATTTGCGCCAAGCTTGATGCCATTGGATTTTGGTCATTAGAAGCTTGGGGCGGTGCAACCTTTGATGCTTGTGTCCGTTATTTGAGAGAAGATCCATGGGAGCGTTTAAAAACGTTGCGTAAAGCGCTGCCTAACTCCCGCATTCAAATGTTATTACGGGGCCAAAACTTACTAGGTTATCGCCATTATTCGGATGATGTAGTGCGCGCTTTTGTAAAAAAGTCAGCGGATAACGGTGTTGACGTATTCCGTATTTTTGATGCATTAAACGACACTCGGAATTTGCGCGTCTCTGTTGAAGCTGTAAAAAAAGCTGGCAAGCATGCTGAAGGCACTATTAGCTACACCACCAGTCCAGTGCATGATGTAGCTCACTTTGTAGGGATTGCTAAAGAGCTCGAAGCCATGGGTAGTGATACGATTGCCATTAAAGATATGGCTGGTTTGCTCACGCCACAGGCAACCATAGAATTAGTAAAAGCCTTACGCGCTAATGTGAGCTTACCTATCCATATGCATACCCATGCCACAAGCGGTCTAGCCAGTATGAACTTGCTGCGCGCACTAGAAAATGGCGCCTTAATGATCGATACCTGCAGCGCGGCATTTTCAGAAGGTGCCAGCCACCCAACAACAGAAAGCATGATCGCTGCATTACAAGGTACTGAATTTGATACCGGACTAGATATTGGCGCAGTGCAAGAAGTCACAGCCTATTTCCGTGAAGTGCGTAAAAAATACTGGCAATTTGAAACTGAATATTCAGGAGTAGATACACGCGTTCTGCTCAATCAAGTACCTGGCGGCATGATCTCTAATTTGAGCAATCAATTAAAAGAGCAAGGCGCTTTAAATCGCATGGATGAAGTGTTGGCTGAAATCCCGTTGGTGCGTAAGGACCTAGGTTACATTCCACTTGTCACCCCTACTTCACAAATTGTAGGCACCCAAGCGGTGTTAAACGTAATGACTGGTCAGCGCTACAAATCCATTACTAATGAAGTCAAAAACTACTTCTTAGGTCAATACGGTAAATCTCCAAGTGCTGTCGATGCAGCAGTCAAAAAACTGGCCATCGGCGATGCGGTCGCCATTACTTGCCGCCCAGCAGATTTACTCGCTGATGAAATGGCAAAACTGACGAGCGAATCTGAGCGTTTTGCCCAATCAGAAGAAGATGTGTTGACCTATGCCATGTTCCCAGATATTGGTAAGACGTTCTTGCAAGAACGCCTTGCTGGCTCATTGGCGCCAGAGCCGTTATTAGATAAAGCAAGTGCCAGCGCTGCCGGACCAAGGTTTGCCCCTAGTGAATTCAAAGTCACATTGCATGGAGAAACCTTCCATATCAACTTAACTGGAAGCGGTCATGCAGGTGAAGAGAAGCGTCCTTTCTACGTGTCGATTGATGGCATTGCTGAAGAAGTAATTGTTGAAACTTTAAGTGAAATTGAAGTTTCTGGCGGCAGTTCAGGTGGGAAAAAGAAAGCCGCCTCCAAGGCTGGTAACGCTGGACGCCCTCGCCCAACCCATGCTGGACATGTCACAACTTCAATGCCTGGAACGATTGTTGATGTAAAAGTAAAAGTTGGCGACAAAGTGAATGCTGGTGATGGCGTATTGGTCATTGAAGCGATGAAGATGGAAAATGAAATTCAAGCGGCAGCAACAGGAATTGTAGTTGCAGTATTTGTGAGCAAAGGCGATACGGTAACGCCGGATGAGTCTTTA
>CAIOPD010000165.1 GCA_903860085.1 uncultured Pseudomonadota bacterium | reverse complement strand
GCCGGTCGTTTAATAACATGAGATATCCTCAGAAAAAAACTGAAGGATAGCAGTGCATATGGAATATTTTAAGATGGTGGCGCTACGCGCTTACGTTAAAATAGTGATTAAGGAACGTGCACAAAATATATTGAGCACTACACAAGTAAAAGTTACGTATAGACCAAGCCCCAGTGATGTAAATCCTGAAACTGAAGTTATAACCTCCCGTAGGGGCGTATTGCATACGCCCTTTTTATAGGATGTATTTTATAAGGGCGTATGCAATACGCCCCTACCGGCCATCACCAATGTTATCATTTTTGATAAATAATAGTGTGTAGATACCTATGCTTTTTCAATGGGGGGGATCTCGATATTATTTGGCTACATTATTTCGTGCTCATTCTTAGGGCATATATTCAGCTCATGAAGAGAAAGTATTTGAATTTTCGATATATTTTAGCGACTTAAGCTTATTATCTTCCCATGAATAAAATCCACGACAGCAGTTATAAGTTTCTGTTTTCTAATCCAGAGTTAGTTCGTGATTTGATCATGGGCTTTATACCCGATGACTGGCTGCATACGCTGGATTATTCAACATTAGAAAAAGTCCCTGGTTCTTATGTGAGTGATGATTTCAAACAGCGCGAAGATGATATTGTTTGGCGCGTTAAAGTCGGGGGTGAATGGCTTTACCTGTATTTACTGATTGAGTTCCAAAGCGCTGTTGATAAGTACATGGCGCTACGGATGTTAGTGTATATCGGCTTGCTGTATCAGGACTTGCTTAAACAGGGTCATGCGCTGGTCGATGGCCGTCTACCGCCAATATTACCGATTGTTCTTTATAATGGTAACCAGAAATGGACAGCAGCGACTAATGTGGCAGACTTGATTCCTGTTGTACCGGGCTTGGTTAGTCAATTTAAGCCATCGCTGCAATATTTACTGATTGATGAAAATACCTACACCGATACTGAATTGGCGCCCTTAAATAATTTAGTGGCGGCTGTCTTTAGATTAGAACACGCAGATAGCCCGAGTGCTGTCAGTGATATCGTTAAATTGCTGATAGATTGGTTACAAGACCGACCGGACTTAAGAAAAATGTTTGCTCATTGGTTGCGAGCGACATTGATGAGAAAGTCAGAATACGGTATCTTATTGCCCGAAGTGGATGATTTACAGGAGATTAGAGTTATGTTGGCCGATAAAGTAGAGATGTGGGCAAAGGCTTATATTGCTGAGGGTAAACAAGAAGGTTTACAGCAAGGTAAACAAGAGGGTATGCAGCAAGGTGAAATGCTAGCCCTACAAAGACTTTTAGCAAAGCGTTTTGGTGCTATTCCTGCTGAAACTATTGCATTGATTTCTAATGCGCCTTTGGCTGATATTGAGCGCTGGTTTGATAGGGCTATTGACGTCAAACAATTGTCTGACGTTTTTATAGATTGATATTCCTGCTGCCATTTAAAAACCTGAATTACGGCATAGCCATTAAAATTGATATAGCTTTGTTCAGGCAAGCCTAATCGCGGCTATGGCGGTGCAGCTTACTTACTGGAAAGATGTTTGCGGGTTATGCATTAGATCGCTTAATGATTTTTATAACACGGTCAAATGCTCAGCACTTTCGGTATGCACTAAATCACAGCTACGTTGCAGTACAAAATAACCGCGTCTTAAAGCTTCCCTTTTGGCATCATCATTAATGTGGAATGAAGCAATAGCACCATATTGTTTGTAGTTCTGGTAAATGGGAAATAGGAAATAGCTTTTTAAAATTTTTCATCTTACGATCTAACTTATCCAAATCAT
>CAIOPD010000164.1 GCA_903860085.1 uncultured Pseudomonadota bacterium | reverse complement strand
GAATAAGCTCAATTGACTCTAAACTGACTATTAGTGTCTGCGCCTAAAGTAAAGGTCCCGCATTTGAATCGCGGCAGGCGCATCAAACTCTTAGCCCTTTAAAACCTAAAGGCTTATTGCAAGCAGCAGTTTTGCCCAAGCAAAGCCTTTAGGCTAGAAGCGCCAGTAGTGATCTACCAATAACGCGGCAAATAACAATGTTAAGTAAAGTATCGAATACTTGAAAGTACTTTTCGCCAAATCATCCGAGTAATTTCTATACAAGCCAATCACGTAAGCCAAAAATATGGCGTCCAGAATAAAGGCTACAAGTAGGTAAATCAAACCGCTCATACCCATACCATAGGGCATAAGAGATACTGCAATTAAAATGATGGTGTAGAGCAAAATATGCAACAAGGTAAAAGCCTCACCATGGGTCACGGGCAACATAGGCATGCCAACCTTTGCGTACTCTTCTCGTCTGTATAAAGCTAGCGCCCAAAAATGCGGTGGAGTCCAAGCAAAAATAATTAAAAACATAATGAGTGCCTCAGGTGACACAGTATTGGTCACCGCTGCCCAGCCTAGTATAGGAGGCATGGCACCTGAAGCACCACCAATCACAATATTCATCGGTGTGGCTGGCTTTAGAAATACAGTATAAATGACGGCGTAACCGACAAATGTGCCCAAGGTTAGCCACATGGTGAGTTCATTTACGTAAAAATACAAAATAGCCAAGCCACTTCCACCTAGCAGGGTGGCAAATACCATGGTTTGTTTTGAAGACACATTTCCTGTAGGAATAGCACGCCCACGAGTTCGCGCCATAATCGCATCAATTTTATGTTCAATCAGGCAGTTAAATGCTGCAGCCGCCCCTGATGCAAAGGCAATGCCAACTGTGGTGGCTAACAATATCTGGAGCGGAACCATTCCAGGCGTAGCTAGAAACATACCTATCATTGCTGTAAAAACAATAAGCGAGGTAACTCTTGGTTTGCATAATGAGAAAAAGCTCTTAAGACTTAAACCCATGCTGCTCTTAGTTGTTGTTGCTGCAATACTCATAAATCTCTCACACTTTTAATCAATTAGGGCTACGACTTAATAGTTCAGAACCATAGCCATTAGTAACAGGGATAATTATCGATACGACTTAGTAATTTTAGAGTTCAACACGACTAAAATAATAACTAATAGCCCTGCTGTAAAATTGTGTGCTACCGCCAAAACTAATGGCAGATGTAATACTAGATTGGCAATACCTAATCCTATTTGGGTGAAAAGCACTGCTAATAGTGCAAATCCTAGTTGTTTTAACTGCCAGTATTTTAATACATTTAATCCAATAAACCCCAAATAAATCAATGTGATCAGCGCCCCTAGTCTATGTGTCCACTGTATAGCCGTTATAGAAGCTAGGCTTAGTGCACCACCACTTGAGCTTTGCCCTAAATCTCGCACCATATGGAATGCATCCTTGAAATCCATCTCAGGAAACCACAAACCATGACAGGTTGGAAAGTCGGTGCAAGCGAGTGCGGCATAATTAGTACTAGTCCAACCACCCAAGAAAATCTGCATAAAGATAATCAACAACGCAAAGCGTATTGCAGTTTTAAAGCGCTCTGATTTGACTATACTTGTAGAGGAATTACCCCAATGCCTATGCGCTAACCAAGTCATCATAGCCAATGTTGTCATTCCTCCTAGTAAATGTGCACTAACGATTACTGGCTTAAGCAACAAGGTTACTGTCCACATACCAAGCATGGCTTGAAACCCTATTAGCAATACTAAGAAAGTAGGCAACCAGGCAGAAACCTTAATTTCCCTTCTGGCCCGCCAAGCGAGAGTACCAAGAGCCAACACAATCAAACCTAGCGTACCTGCCAAGTAGCGATGTGCCATTTCTCGCCAGGCTTTTCCAACAAGAACCGTACTATGTGGGTATATAGTTTGTGCGTTCTGAATGGCAGTTTCACTTTGGGGCACGGTTAAGGTTCCGTAACAACCTGGCCAGTCTGGACAACCTAAGCCCGCATCAGTTAAGCGAACATAT
>CAIOPD010000163.1 GCA_903860085.1 uncultured Pseudomonadota bacterium | reverse complement strand
GGTGGTAGTTAAGCTTATTGCTAATTAAACTACTGAACGAGCGTCCGGTTTGGGTCGGGAGTGACCATGTTGACCGGCTGCTTATGGAGCGGGTAATATTTCAATAATATTCTTGGAGTTTTAAATGCTATTAGTTACCTCTATCATTTCTTCAGTACTAACCATCATCTTTATAAGGCTCTCTTTTACGGTTATCGGCCTAAGAAGAAAAAATAAAGTTGCACTAGGTAGCGGTGGTCACGACGACCTTGAAAGAGCGATTCGCGCTCAAGGAAACTTTGCTGAATATGTTCCCATTGCAATTATCTTGATTGCTTGCCTTGAGCTAAATGGAGCGCCTTACTGGTTAGTAGCCATTCCAGGCATAACATTAATTATTGGACGCTTAATACATGCTAAAGGCATTAATATTCCACCTCCAGATTTCAGCAAGCGTGTGCAGGGAATGAAATTCACTTTCATGACGCTTAATGCATTAGTAGCTTTAAATTTGATGTGGACTCTCTATAAGCTGGTTGGGTAAACGTTTGTCACAGTCCGCTTTGGGTCGGAAGTGTAAATTTTTAGCGTCTGCTATCCAGCTATTCAAGTAATAAAATTTCACTAATGCAATTTTTATTGATGAATAAGTAAATTTGTCACCAGACTAGCAAAAAAACTATAGGCAAAAAAAGCCCCGATTAAGGGGAGTAAATCGGGGCAAAAAACCTTACTAAGTAAGGCTTCCGCTCAGGGAGTTAAGAAGCGGAAGGTAACTCTCGTTACATAATTCAATGACCAATGTAGTCAAGATTAAGTTCATTGTATAATTGAGAGCATTGCGTTTGAATTTAATTACGTTCAGTCTGGGCGCATCCCCTTTACAAAAAGAGTCCTCCGCCACTCATGTTAGAATAGGCGTTATGAATACGTCGAATCCGCTCAGTACATCTCAAGACCCCTTATTAGCAGGACTTAATCCGAAGCAACTTGAAGCGGTGACCTTGCCGCATCAATCGGCGCTAATTTTAGCTGGTGCTGGTAGCGGTAAAACACGGGTACTTACCGCACGGATTGCTTGGTTAATTCAAACTGGTCAAGTTTCTCCCACTGGTTTACTGGCAGTGACTTTTACCAATAAAGCTGCCAAAGAAATGCTGACACGCATAACAGCATCACTGCCTATTAATACTCGTGGCATGTGGGTTGGGACTTTCCACGGCTTATGTAATCGCTTATTACGCGCTCACCATCGTGAAGCAATGTTGCCGGCGAGCTTTCAAATTCTCGACACCGCCGATCAGTTATCCGCGATCAAACGCTTAATGAAATTAATGAATGTGGATGACGAGAAGTTCCCACCCAAACAAGTACAAAATTATATTAATAGCTGCAAAGATGAAGGCTTACGCTCTCATAGCGTAGATGCTTACGATGCACATTCACAGAAATTACGCGAGATTTTTGAAGCTTATGATAATCAATGTCAACGAGATGGTGTAGCTGATTTTGCTGAGCTATTGCTTCGCTGCTATGAACTGCTAGAACGTGATTCACATATACGTCAGCATTACCAAGAGCGCTTTAAGTACATCCTTGTTGACGAGTTCCAAGACACCAACCGCCTGCAATATCAATGGTTGAAATTGCTAGCTGGTCATAGCAACCCACAGTCTCACAACTGCATGTTTGCAGTGGGTGATGATGATCAATCGATTTATGGTTTTCGCGGCGCTCGGGTTGGCAATATGCGCGACTTTGAAACTGACTTTCATATTCAGCATATTGTTAAGTTGGAGGAAAACTACAGATCTCACAGCAATATTCTAGATGCCGCCAACGCGATTATTTCGCACAATAAAAATCGTTTAGGTAAAAACTTATGGACCTCAGCTGGTGCCGGCGAGCCTGTGCGCGTATATCAAGCTTATAACGACAATGATGAAGCCAACTTCATTGTAGATGAAATTAAAATGCTACATGCCGAAGGGATGTCCTTGGGTGAAATCGCATTGCTTTATCGCTCCAATGCACAGTCACGCGTTTTAGAACACGCCATTTTTTCCGCAAACTTACCCTATCGTGTATATGGCGGGTTACGCTTTTTTGAACGTGCCGAAATTAAACATGCACTGGCCTATATGCGCCTGATTGCTAATGCTAATGATGACACTGCTTTATTGCGGGTGATCAATTTTCCAACCCGCGGTATAGGTGCACGTAGCTTAGAACAATTGCAAGAAACTGCACGCGCTGAAAACTGTAGCTTATGGCAGGCTGCAGTTAATAAAGTGGGGCATGGTAAATTGGGTGGGAAGGGTATTGAAGGATTTGTTGCCTTAATCCGCCAAATGGTGGACGATGCTTATGGGATTAGCCTGCCCGAGTTAGCTGAGTTAGCCACTACTTTATCCGGCCTTAAAACGCACTATCAAAACGATAAAGAAGGTGAAGATCGTATTGCCAATTTGGAAGAGCTGGTAACGGCAGCGGTGTCATTTACCAATCGTGATTTTGGGAATCACAACAATGTAGATGGCGAAACTGAGCAGGACTTACTGACCCAATTTTTAAGTCATGCCAGTCTTGAGGCCGGCGAACATCAAGCCGATGTTGGACGTGAAGCGCTTCAACTGATGACAGTCCATGCATCTAAGGGCTTGGAATTTAAAGCAGTATTTATTAGCGGATTGGAAGAAGGGCTATGCCCCCATGAGCAAAGCCTGTACGAAAATAATGGCATAGAAGAAGAGAGGCGACTGATGTACGTAGCGGTCACGCGCGCCAGACAACGCCTATATCTCAGTCATGCACAAAGCCGCATGTTACACGGGCAAGTGCGCTATGGCATTCCGTCACGCTTTTTAGATGAGATTCCACCCGAGTTATTAAAGCACCTTAATACCAAACCCGTAGGAAAATCTGGTGGTGGACGTGACTACAATGAATTGCCTGCGATGATGAGCGCTCAGCAAAGTCAACCTCAGAAAAATGCCATGCCTTGGAAAATTGGTCAGCAGGTATCCCATGCCAAGTTTGGCACTGGAGTGGTGGTTAGTTACGAAGGCAATGCCAATGATATGCGCATACAGGTCAATTTCGGCCGTGAAGGCTTGAAATGGCTGGCTTTGGAGTTTGCTAAGCTAAATGCAGCCTAAGTAACCTAGGTAGCCGGCGTAGCTGTATTTAGGCTAAAAACATCCACATAGCTAGTATACAAACTGGTCATCATCACCGGTACCACTACGATTAAACCTAGACCAAATGGAATAATTGCCAGTGCCAACAGCACGATGAATATCAAACCATATAATAAAAATGGCAATATATTGCGCACACTGGCACGAAAACTTAAGCGCATCGCCGCGACTGCAGTGAGATTATTTAAACCCACTAGCACTGGTGCAAACCAATACGCCATTAATAGTGGCATCATAAATAACATTGCCAGAAAAATAGGAAGCATTGTTGCACTTGCTTGATCTTGGCTTAAGGTTTTACCTTGCATCAGTAGCTCTACAGTTTCTTTATCCAGAGCTAAAACCACCGTAACCGCTATCAACAGCAAGCCTGCCATGTAGATTCCACCAACACTAATTAACTGCGCAGTATTTTTCTTAAATCCAGCGAATAAATGATTGATTTCTAAATCTTGATGTAGGGTCACTGCTTTACACCCCCACATCAACCCAGCTGAAAAGACTGGTGCTAACAAAGTGCTAAGCACAGAACCTATGACTGGGATGAGCGAAATTGGTACGATAATGGCAAGATAAATAATGAATAAAATAATCCACATCGCTGGATTAGCCTTAAATAAATCAAAGCCATTAACCATCCAAGACCAAGCGTTGGCTGCAGGCACTTGCCTAAGTAGTAAAGGCTTAAATTCTAAGTTTTCGGTCATAGTAAAGCTTTCTATATTTCGCAAATTAAGAGCTCAGCTTATGACTGAGACTCACGCAACTTGAGTATTCTTTTAAAATGGTCAGGGTCTTTAGCGTGGGTAAGCTCACCCGACTGTGGGTAAATTTGATCATATAATCGTGACAACCAAAAGCGTAAAGCTGCAATACGCATTAAGCTCGGCCAAGCATTACGCTCAACTTGATTGAACGGGCGGACCGCCTCATAGGCTTGCAACATAGCTTCTAATCTAGTCTTGCTCAAACTCCCATCGGCCTCGATACACCAATCATTTACTGCTATGGCCAAATCATAGGCCAACACATCATGACAGGCATAGTAAAAGTCAATCAAACCACCGATTTCATCTCCATCAAACAACACATTATCACGAAATAAATCCGCATGGATTACACCCATGGGCAATTGCGTAGTATCTAAAGTTAGTTGAAATTGCATGGAGTTTTGTAATAACAACTGATCCTCTGCGCTTAGATGCGGCAACACCTGTTGCGCAGTTCTGACTCGCCATTCTGCCCCACGTGAATTATGGCTATTCGGATATTTGGCATGAGACTCAAATGACAGTCCTGCAATATGCATCTGGGCCAAGACACCCCCAACTGCTGCACATTGGGTCACGTTTGGGAGCTCGACATCACCACCTTTTAAGCAACTAATGAGGGCCGCTGGCTTGCCATTAAGTGCATGTAAACTACTGCCAGCTTTATCAGCAATAGGCCGTGGGCACGGAATGTTATGCGCCGCTAAATGGCTCATTAAATCAATAAAATACGGCAATTCTTCCAATGTATTGTGCTCAAACAGGGTGAGTACAAATCGATGCTCACTACCCTCAGCCTGGCGCGTGGTCACAAAATAGTTGGTATTGGTAATTCCTGATGAAATGCCCTTTAAATTGACCAACTCTCCAATAGCATAATCTTGCAGCCACAGTTGTAATTGTTGAATACTGACAGAGGTAAATACAGACATAAGCGCGCGATAATTAAATTAATTGTGAGAGTACGTATTGAGTTAGGATTTAGTGACAGCAAAAGACCTTACAAACAGCCCATATTGTGCAATTTATAAGGTTTTAAAAGTGTATCTAAAATCTAAAGATGGTCCATTTTGGGATACTTAAAGGCTGAGTAGGTCCGTCCATTAGCCAACCGCCATTCTGGTCTTCTTTATGCATATAGTAAGGAACACCATGCTCTGGCGTCACTTTCAACATATAAAGTTGTCCATTGATTCGGTACTCCTCTACGGTCTCACCCTTCTTCTTGATAATAGTAATTTGTGGTTCATCTGCAGGATTATCATCACTACTTATAATCGGAGGTGGAATGTCTTCTAGAGGTTGCAAGTTCGGCGGGGGTTCTTTAGCAAAAACTGGAAATTGCACAGTGATAGCCGCTAGCAATAGCAAACTTTTCCAAATATTAACTTTATTGTTTTTATGCATAATCCCTCATCACCGTCTATTTAACCGCTAAACATTAAGTTGTTAGGCGTTAAGTTTAAAGCTAATCTACTTAACATAAATTTATTTTATCAAATTAAACACACTATAACGGCATTCATTATAAATAAAGCTGAACCCGCTCTTCATCTGCTGACAATTTAAAGCCACGGTTTTCATAATGCTTGAATATAGCCTCCACTATTTTGGCTGGATCATCAATTACTTGTATCAAGTCCAAGTCATCCGCAGAAATCATTCCTTCATCCACTAGCGTAGTTTTAACCCAGTCAATCAAGCCACGCCAAAACGGTTCACAGACGAGAATGATAGGTATTTTTAAGGTTTTACCCGTTTGTACTAAGGTGATGGCTTCCATCAACTCATCTAAAGTACCAAAACCTCCAGGCAATACAACATAGGCGCTAGCGTACTTCACAAACATGACCTTACGCATAAAAAAGTGTTTGAAGTTTTGGCTAATATCCTGATAGGGATTCTTGACTTGCTCATGTGGCAATTCTATATTCAAGCCTATGCTTGGCGACTTTCCACTAAAAGCACCTTTGTTGGCGGCTTCCATTACACCGGGACCGCCGCCTGAGATGACGCTAAAGCCTGCATCGGATAGTAGCCTAGCAATGTTTTCTGCCATATGATAATAGCGATGATCTGGAGCTAAGCGCGCACTGCCAAAAACAGACACCGCCGGTGTGATTTCTTTAAGCCGCTCCGTTGCATCGACGAATTCTGCCATAATCTTAAATGCGTGCCATGACTCATAGCCAGTATGATTACGGTTCTGCACATTAGTATCTGTAATTTTTTTAGTAGTAGACATATTTAGGTACCCGAAATATATGAAAACGTTGTTATTAGTAGATGGCTCATCCTACCTGTATCGTGCCTTTCACGCCATGCCAGACCTAAGAAACAGTCACAATGAACCCACTGGGGCGATTCAAGGTGTGCTAAACATGTTACGGCGCTTACACAAAGACTACCCATCAGATTATAGCGCGTGTATTTTTGATGCAAAAGGTAAAACTTTTCGCGATGATATTTACGCTGAATATAAAGCCAATAGAGCCTCTATGCCAGACGATTTGCGAGCGCAAGTAGCGCCTCTGCATGAAGCAATCATAGCCATGGGATGGCCTTTGATTATGGAAAACGGGGTGGAGGCTGATGATGTAATTGGCGCACTGGCAAAACAAGCTGAGCGTGAAGGTGTACGCGTAATTATTTCTACTGGCGATAAAGATATAGCGCAACTGGTGAACGAAAATGTAACGCTGGTGAACACTATGCCTAACGCATTTAGACGTGGTGATGAAGTACTAGATATTGCCGGAGTGGAAAATAAATTCGGGCTACCACCTAGTCTTATTGTGGATTACTTGGTATTGATTGGTGACACTTCAGACAATGTACCAGGCGTTGAAAAAGTCGGGCCAAAAACTGCAGTTAAATGGCTGAAGCAATATGGTTCTCTAGATAATATTGTGGCCAATGCCGATGAAATTAGTGGTGTTGTTGGCGAGAATTTACGTAAAGCTTTGCCGTGGATCCCAACCGCACGTCAGCTCATCACTATCCGTTGTGATGTGGGTATTCAAGAGCAACTTAGCGACCTCTCACCACAAGCCATGGACAAACCAAAGCTGGCTGAGTTGTTTGACCGCTTTGAATTTAGAAGCTGGCGCAAAGAGTTAGACAATATGTCTAATGGCACTCCTCACGTAAGCACATCAACCCCGAAATCATTAGTTAGCGCCAGCACCATCGCGCAAACGCAAACCACGGACATGTTCGCCGTGACACAACACGAAGCAAATACTAGTCGCAACTATGAAACTATATTAAGTGAGCAGCAATTAGATTATTGGCTAGCCAAGCTACAAAATTCGCCGTTAATCTGCGTAGATACTGAAACAACATCTCTAGATCCAATGAGCGCAAAACTAGTCGGTTTATCTTTTAGCGTAGCAGCAGGCTGCGCTGCATATTTACCATTAAAACATGATTATTTTGATGCTCCGGACCAACTCGATTTTTCCACTAGCCTAAATAAAATAAAACCCATTTTAGAAAATCCGTTAATTAAAAAAGTTGGGCAAAATTTAAAATATGATCAACATGTGCTGGCCAACCATGGCATCACCTTGCAAGGCGTTGCCCACGACACCTTGCTTCAGTCTTACGTGTTGGAGTCACATAAAACCCATGGCATGGATGATTTAGCTGAGCGTCATTTAGGGCTAAAAACCATAAGTTTTGAAGATGTGGCGGGCAAAGGTGCCAAGCAAGTGACTTTCAACCAAGTGACGGTTGAAGTGGCCGCTGAATATGCGGCAGAGGATGCTGACATCACCTTGCAATTACATCAAGCCTTACACCCGCAAATTGCTGCCGATGCTAAATTGAACTTTATATACAGTCAGATCGAAATCCCGAGCTCTAAGGCCCTATTCACAATAGAGCGAAATGGCGTTTTAATTGACCGTGATATGCTTAATATTCAAAGTAATGAAATTGGCATGAAATTAATTGCACTGGAAAACCAAGCCTACGAACTAGCTGGTCAGCCATTTAATTTAGCATCTCCCAAACAGTTGCAGGAAATTCTATTTGGGAAACTGGGCATTAAGCCGCTTAAAAAAACACCCTCTGGCACACCATCGACCGATGAGGATGTACTCCAAGAACTAGCGCTAGACTACCCATTGCCCAAGGTGCTGCTTGAATATCGTGGCTTGGCAAAACTAAAGTCTACCTATACCGACAAACTGCCACGGATGATTAATCCGCACACTGGTCGCGTACATACCCGCTACAACCAAGCTGTGGCGATTACTGGGCGTTTGGCAAGCTCAGACCCTAATTTACAAAATATTCCAGTACGCTCAGCTGAGGGTCGCCGTATACGCGAAGCTTTTATTGCGCCAGCTGGCTGTGTGATTATTTCGGCCGATTATTCACAAATTGAGCTGCGCATTATGGCCCATCTATCACAAGATGAAGGTCTACTTAAAGCCTTTGCCGCAGGCGAAGATATTCATAGAGCCACCGCCGCTGAAATTTTTGGCGTAGAACATGCATCTGTTGACAACGAGCAGCGCCGCTATGCCAAAGTCATTAATTTTGGTTTGATCTACGGGATGAGCGCATTTGGTTTGGCGCAAAATCTTAATATTGAACGCAGCGCGGCACAAAGTTATATTGAACGCTACTTTGCACGTTATCCCGGCGTACGTGAATATATGAATAACACGCGTGATGCGGCAAAAAGCAAAGGTTATGTGGAAACCTACTTTGGCCGCAGGCTATGGGTGCCAGAAATTAATAGTAGTAATGGTCTACGCCGGGCCGGCGCTGAGCGAGCCGCTATCAATGCGCCGATGCAAGGCACCGCTGCGGACCTAATCAAGCTTGCGATGATTGCGGTAGCGAATTGGATTGAAGCCGAAAATTTGCAGAGTAAACTGATTATGCAAGTACACGATGAGTTGGTGCTAGAAGTGCCTGAATCTGAATTAGAAATGGTTAAAATCAATTTGCCGCAACTGATGCAACATGTGGCAAAACTTGACGTACCGCTTCTAGCTGAGGTTGGTGTCGGTAAGAACTGGGAAGCTGCCCATTAATTAATAATGCTTTAAACTTGAAAAAAATGAACACATTCGGAATCTACATTATTGGCGATGAAATTCTCTCCGGAAAACGCGAGGATAAGCATTTACAACAAGCCATTTCTATCCTGCAAGCACGAGGCCTAACATTATCTTGGGCCCGTTATTTGGGTGATGATCCCGCGTTATTAACCTCAAGCTTCAAGCATAGCTTTGCTAATAACGATATCGTATTTTCATTTGGAGGTATTGGTGCCACGCCAGACGATTTGACGCGTCAAGCTGCTGCCGATGCTTTGGGGCTCCCCATCTCACGCCACGCAGAGGCGGTAGCGGAAATTGAAGCGCAGTTTGGCGTAGAGGCCTATCCTAAGAGAGTATTAATGGCCGATTTTCCGCTGGGCTCTGCGTTGATCCCAAACCCAGTGAATCGCTGTGGCGGCTTTGCCATTCAAAACCATTATTTTTTGCCGGGATTTCCGCAAATGGCATGGCCAATGATGTCATGGGTGCTCGATACACATTATCAGCAGTTATTTAACACCCAGGTGAATAGTGAAGTGGCTATTAAAGTATTTGATGTGCCTGAAAGTCATTTGATTGATTTAATGCAAGTAATTGTCCAAAAATATCCCACACTAAAGCTTTTTAGCTTACCTAGCCTAAGCCCAAAGAAAACCATAGAGCTTGGAGTTAAGGGTGAGCTCAACACCTGCAGGCAAGCAATGACTGAAATTCAGTTGTATTTAGACTCTCATCAAATGGCGTGGCAACCGCTGGAAAGTTAATAGTCTGCGACTGGCATGTCCGGCAAGGCCAGCACGGCAAAAAAGCTGAGCGCGGCCATGGTGGAAACGTAATAACCCACCCATACTAAACCGCCGTTATCCACAAGTAATTGAGAAATAAAAGGCGCAGTTGACGCACCTAGAATACCCCCTAAGTTGTAAGTTAAGCCTGCGCCAGTATATCTTACTGACACTGGAAATTGCTCGGGCAAGAAGGCGCCCATTGGGGCAAAGGTCACCCCCATCAATAGCAAGACTATAGACAAAAATATTGTGATGGCAAGCATTGAGCCACTACCCATTAAGGGGCTTAAAGCAAAGCCCACAAAGATTGCAAGCAAACAACCCGTCAATAATATCGGCTTACGCCCGAATACATCGCTCAAACGCGCTGCAACAGGCGTAATCAGGGCCATAAACATTACAGCTATACATAACATTTGTAAAAACTCCACGCGCGGAATATTTAAAGTTTTTGTACCGTAACTGAGGCAAAAAACAGTGGCTGTATAAAACAGGTTGTAACATACCGTCATCGCCAATGCGCCTAACAATACTGGACGAGAATGCAGGTTTAATAAAGTTTTAATCGGCGTTCTGTGCGTTCGATGTTGCGCTAAAGCTGCTGAAAATGCTGGCGTTTCCGCTAGTTTGAAGCGCACATATAAGCCAACGATTACCAACAAGGCACTAGCAAAAAATGGTAGGCGCCAACCCCACGCTTTAAATTCAGCTTCGCTTAAATAAAGGCTAAGCGCCAAAAAACTTAAGGTTGCCAGCAAAAATCCTATAGACGGTCCCATTTGTGGAAACATACCAAACCAAGCGCGCCTGCCTGCAGGCGCGCTTTCGGTAGCTAGCAAAGCAGCCCCACCCCATTCACCGCCCAACCCTAGGCCTTGACCAAATCTTAACAGGCATAGAAGTATCGCCGCCGAAGAACCTAAAGTATTATAGCCAGGCAAACATCCTATCAATAAAGTAGAAACACCCATCACTAGCAATGATGAAGCTAAGGTAACCTTACGCCCGATGCGATCCCCGAAATGGCCGAAAAAAATAGCCCCCAAAGGCCGCGCAACAAAGGCAATACCGAAGGTTAAGAAGGCGTTTAATGCCTGTGAAGCGGCATCTCCTGCCGGGAAAAATACTTGCCCAATCACCAAGGCGGAAGCCATTGCATAAATATAAAAATCGTAAAATTCAATCGCCGTGCCGATAAAGCTAGCAAAGGCAATATGCGTGGTGGATGGTAATTGTTGAGCGCTCACAAAGAAGCTTTCTAAGTAAAATTAAGTACTAAATATACGCGATTAGCCTCGCAACATAAACCAAACCAGATTAGTTTCTGCTGTATCCGTGCAATACCTCAAATCAACACCATGGTTTTTAATTACAAATTGACTATAAACTTCATTCCCAGTCAGCGCAATTGCGTATAAAATAGGCAGTTCGTTTTAACTACGCAAATCAAGAACATAAATCAGTGCAAATCGGCTCACACATCTTAAAAAACAATCTAGTCGTTGCTCCTATGGCAGGTGTGACTGACAGACCTTTCCGCCAGCTTTGTAAAAAAATGGGCGCAGGTTTAGCCGTGTCCGAGATGGTGACATCTAACTCGTTGCTTTATGGTAGTGAAAAGACCCTACGCAGAGCCAATCACGAAGGTGAAGTGGACCCTATATCAGTGCAAATAGCCGGCTCAGACCCAGAAATGATGGCAGAAGCAGCCAAACACAATGTGGATAACGGTGCACAAATTATTGACATTAATATGGGCTTCCCGGCTAAAAAGATTTGTAATGTTATGGCAGGTTCAGCACTACTTAAAGACGAGCCTCTAGTAGCGAAGATACTACGTGCAGTGGTCAACGCCGTGGACGTGCCGGTTACCTTAAAAATTCGCACTGGCTGGGATAAAAACAATCGCAATGCGGTACAAATTGCAAAAATGGCTGAAGATCTTGGCATCCAAGCCTTGGCAATGCATGGGCGCACCCGAGCTTGCCTGTATACCGGTGACGCAGAGTACGACACTATAGCAGCGGTCAAACAGGCAATTAATATCCCGCTGATTGCCAATGGGGATATCACCACCCCAGAAAAAGCTAAATTTGTACTTGATTACACTGGTGCTGATGCCGTGATGATAGGCCGCGCGGCACAAGGTCGTCCATGGATATTTCGCGAGATTGAGCATTTCATTAAAACTGGTACGCATTTACCTCCGCCTGAAGTGACTGAAATTCGCTCTGTCATGCTAGAGCACCTGCATGATTTATACGATTTTTACGGTGAACTCACAG
>CAIOPD010000162.1 GCA_903860085.1 uncultured Pseudomonadota bacterium | reverse complement strand
CTATTGCTGGAGCTAAGGCGGCTTGCGTGGGCATGGCACATATGCAAGAGCTGCAAGTTGAGTCTTTGCAGAATTTGCATAAATTGTTAAAATAAACACCAATTAATCAAGTAAGATGGCAGTACTTAACCACGCCTTAAACGGGTGTGGTTTTGTTTTTTAGTTTAAGGAAATTCGTATGGCAGTGACGCAAATACCGGTAACCGTGAAAGGTGCCGCATTATTAAAAGAAGAGCTTTACCGTTTACGTAGTGTAGATCGCCCGTATATTATTCAGGCGATTGCAGAGGCGCGCGCGCAAGGTGATTTGTCTGAAAATGCTGAGTATGAAGCTGCGAAAGAACGCCAGAGTTTTATTGAAGGTCGTATTAATGAAGTGGAAGCTAAGCTCTCTAATGCAATGATAATCGACCCAACGACATTGCACGCTGATGGCCGTTGTGTATTTGGTTCTACAGTAAGAATAGAAGACTTAGATAGTGGCAGCATTATTACCTATCAGATTGTAGGTGATGATGAAGCTGATATCAAAAATGGTAAGATTTCAATCAGTTCGCCTATTGCTCGTGGCCTCATTGGCAAATCAGAAGGGGATGTTGCCGAAGTGCTTGCACCTGGTGGCGTTAAGGAATATGAGATATTGGACGTACAATACATTTAATAAAACACTACCCTAAAAGCTAAAGAGAGATCGTTATGAATAACTGGTCGGCTAAATTTGCATGGATAGTCATTACCTTATGGGTAGGGGCTTTGTGGACTACTGGGGGCATGGCTTATGTGCTCTTTGATACCTTAGAGGATAAGCAATTAGCTGGACAGATAGCGGGCAAGTTCTTTCATTATTTGTCTTATTTGGGTATGTTTGCAGCGGGATACTTGTTACTACAGCGTTTATTCGCTTTCGGCACTAAAGCATTAAAACAAGGTTATTTTTGGGCGCTAGTGCTGATGCTATTGTTGGTGTTGGCCGGTCACTATGGCATTCAGCCACTATTGGCGCAATTAAAGGCGGATGCATTACCAAGTGATGTGATGCAGAGTGTTTTTTCTGATCGATTCAAAACTTGGCATGGTGTGGCCAGTATCGCTTATTTGATCCAGTGTTTGCTTGGCTTTGTGGTGGTGTTGCGCGCTAAATAAGAGACAAAAAAAGCGCTTATTACAGCGCTTTTTAAAGTGACTCATATAGCGCCCTTTGATTTATTTGCTTGGCACTACTATTTTCGGTTTGGTTGACTGGCGATAAATGACCAATTGTTTGCCGATATGGTGTACTGCGGTTGCCATCGTTTGCTCACAAATATCATTCAGCATTTGCGTGCGCAATGCCTTATCATCATTCATTACCTTAATTTTAATTAACTCATGCGCGTCTAAACAGATATTGATCTCTTTCAAAACGCCTTCAGTCAGGCCTTTGTTGCTGATCATGACGACAGGATTAAGATTATGGGCTAGGCCACGTAAGTAGCTAATTTGTTTTGAATTCACGGGGTTATCTTCTTGAGTTATCTTATTGATTTATATAGGCGAGCAGTTTAACAGATGAAACTAAAACCTTCCAGCAAAGCTTGGATACACGAGCATATCAATGATGAATTTGTAAAGCGTGCCCAGAAGGAAGGTTATCGCGCGCGCGCGGCCTATAAGCTTACGGAAATTGACGATAAAGATAAACTCATTAAGCCCGGCATGATTATCGTTGATTTAGGTGCGACCCCTGGGAGTTGGTCGCAAGTGGTAGTGCAGCGATTAAAAGGTCAAGGGCGAGTGATTGCTTTAGATTTACTAGAAATGCAGCCTATTAATGGCGTAGAGTTTATCCAAGGTGACTTTCGTGAAGAATCCGTGCTTAAATTATTAGAACAATCGTTAAATAACAAGCAGGTTGACCTTGTAATTGCAGATATGGCACCCAATATGTCAGGTATTGCTGATGTGGATCAGGCTGGCGCAGCTTATTTAACTGAGTTGGCGCTAGACTTTAGCCGCGACTGGCTGAAACCGAACGGTAACTTCCTGGTCAAAGTATTTGTTGGTGCCGGATTTGATGAAATTTTGCTCAACATGCGAAAAATGTTTGATAAAGTGGTAACACGTAAACCTAAAGCATCTCGTGGTAGGAGTAGTGAGGTTTATTTGTTAGGATTAGGCCGAAAGGCTATAGTGGCATAAAGCCTAAAAATTGTAGGCTAGCTACACAATCTTCTAAATTAAGATTAAATGAATTTGATAGACCTTTTTAATAAAGGAACGAGATTTTGAATAACATATTTAAGAATATTGCCATTTGGTTGGCGATTGCCATGGTGCTCATGGCAATTTTCAATTTAACTGGTGTAAAAAACAGTGCCGACAACCAAATTGTCTATTCACAGTTCATTCAACAAGTAAAAGATGGCCGTATTTCAAAAGTCCAAATTGATGGCAAGGTATTGCATGGCACTACTCAAGACGGGAAGAAATTCAATTCTTATGCGCCAACTGACCCATGGATGGTTTCTGATTTACTTAAAAACAATGTGACGGTGGAAGCAAAGCCAGAAGAAGAGCAATCATTTTTGATGAGCCTTTTTGTGTCATGGTTTCCAATGATTTTATTGGTTGGCGTATGGGTATTCTTTATGCGTCAAATGCAAGGCGGCGGCAAAGGCGGTGGTCCATTCTCGTTTGGAAAAAGCAAAGCACGTCAATTAGATGAAAGCACTAATCAAACTACATTTGCCGATGTAGCGGGTTGTGATGAAGCCAAAGAAGAAGTTACTGAAATTGTGGAGTTTTTACGTGACCCGACCAAGTTCCAAAAGCTTGGCGGACGTATTCCGCGTGGTGTATTGATGGTAGGGCCACCAGGTACTGGTAAAACCTTGTTGGCACGTGCAATAGCTGGCGAGGCCAAAGTGCCGTTTTTCAGTATTTCAGGGTCCGACTTTGTTGAGATGTTTGTCGGCGTGGGTGCTTCACGCGTGCGTGATATGTTTGAGCAGGCTAAAAAAAGCTCACCTTGCATCATCTTTATAGATGAAATTGATGCGGTAGGTCGTAGCCGTGGTGCTGGTACCGGTGGTGGTAATGATGAACGAGAGCAAACATTAAACCAATTGCTAGTTGAGATGGATGGCTTTGAAGGTAGTTCTGGAGTGATTGTGATTGCTGCAACCAATAGAGCCGATGTGTTGGATAAAGCCTTATTGCGTCCAGGCCGTTTTGATCGTCAGGTAATGGTTTCATTGCCGGATATCAAAGGCCGTGAGCAAATTCTGTTGGTCCATATGCGTAAAGTACCCATTGATGTAGACGTAAAAGCGGATATTTTAGCCCGAGGTACGCCAGGATTTTCTGGCGCTGACTTAGCTAATTTGGTGAACGAAGCCGCTTTATATGCAGCGCGCCGTAATAAACGTACGGTTGATATGCAAGATTTTGAAGATGCTAAAGATAAAATCTTTATGGGTCCTGAGCGTAAATCAATGGTGATGCGTGAAGAAGAGCGTCGCAATACTGCGTACCATGAATCAGGCCATGCTGTTGTTGCGAAGCTTTTGCCTAAAGCTGATCCTGTACATAAAGTTACTATCATGCCGCGCGGTTGGGCATTGGGATTGACTTGGCAGTTGCCTGAGTTTGATCGCATTAGCAATTACAAAGACAAAATGCTGGAAGAAATTTCTATCTTGTTTGGTGGACGTATCGCTGAAGAATTATTTATGCATCAAATGTCGACAGGCGCTTCAAACGATTTTGAACGCGCTACTAAATTAGCCCGTGATATGGTAACGCGTTATGGGATGTCGGATGCGCTAGGAACCATGGTTTATGCTGGCGACAACCAAGATTCTTTCTTTGGTAATATGAGCGCAAAAACCGTATCTGAAGCCACACAGCAAAAAGTAGATGCGGAAATTCGTCGCATACTTGATGAGCAATATGGTATTGCACGCAAGCTGTTAGAAGATAATCGCGATAAGGTGGAAGCGATGATGGCGGCCTTAATGGAATATGAAACTATTGATGCCGATCAAATCAATGACATTATGGCGGGTGTGGCTGTGCGTCCACCTAAACCGTCACAAAGTAAGCCTAATCCACCGCGCGATAGTGGCTCACCCGGTGTTAGTGCTGCGCCTGCACCGCAACCTAGCGCAAAAACCTAGGTGACTTTAGATGTGCGATTAAAGGGCTAGATTTCTAGCCCTTTTTTTGGCTCAAAATTCAGCGCTTTAATTGAGTATAATGATTCATGATTTTTCAATGTGGCAACTACCAGCTTAATCTCCGTCGCCCACAGGTGATGGCCATACTTAATGTAACTCCTGATTCATTTTCCGATGGTGGTCAATTTAATGCGGTAGATAAAGCTGTCGAGCGAGCGTTACAATTAATCGCGGATGGTGCAGACATCATTGATATTGGTGGTGAATCTACTCGCCCTGGTGCTATTCCTGTGAGCTTGGATCAAGAGTTGAGTCGTGTGATTCCAGTAATTGAGGCGCTAAGTCAAGTATGTACGGTGCCTCTTTCTATTGATACCTATAAACCTGAAGTGATGCGTGCGGCGATTGTAGCAGGTGTTGATATGGTCAATGATATTCGTGCGTTGCAGGAGCCTGGCGCGCTGGATTTGTTAGCAAGTAGCCATGTTGGAGTATGTTTAATGCATATGAAGGGCACACCGCAAACTATGCAGCTAGCGCCAACTTATGCAGATGTGGTAGAAGAGGTACGGCTTTTTTTAATTGATAGATACCAAGTAGCTTTAGCTAATGGCATTGCTAAACAGCGTATCCTGCTGGATCCTGGTTTTGGTTTCGGTAAGCGTACCGTTGATAATATTGCGCTGATTCAGCAGTTAGCGAGATTGGCTGAGATTGGCCCACCCCTGCTAGTAGGACTTTCACGCAAAGCGGTCTTGGGGACAATTAGTGGCGGTGATGAATTTCAACGCTTACACTCAGGCATTGCCGCGTCGGTGATTTGTGTCATGAATGGGGCTAAAATGCTACGTGTACATGATGTTAAAGCCACAGTAGATGCGCTTAAAGTTGTGGTGGCTGTGATGGACCAACATCAAGAATAAAAAGATTTAATTTAGGAACTTTCATGGCAAAAAAATATTTCGGTACTGATGGTATACGCGGAAAAGTAGGGGTGGCGCCAATTACGCCAGACTTTGTCATGCGCTTAGGCTATGCAGCAGGGCGCGTGCTTACCAGTATTGAGAGCAATTTAGAAAAAGGGGCCCATCCAGCGGTATTGATTGGTAAAGATACGCGCATCTCAGGATATATGTTGGAGTCTGCACTGGAAGCTGGATTGTCAGCCGCTGGAGTGGATGTGCTGATGACGGGTCCTATGCCTACGCCTGCTGTGGCTTATTTGACCCGCGCCTTACGTGCGCAGGCTGGGATTGTGATTTCAGCCTCACATAACCCTTATTATGATAATGGCATTAAGTTTTTTTCTAGTTTAGGGACTAAATTACCGGATGCAATTGAGCATGCGATTGAAGCGGAACTAGATCTACCTATGCAGGTGATGGAGTCGGCTAGTTTGGGAAAAGTACGTCGGATTAAAGATGCCCCTGGCCGCTATATCGAGTTTTGTAAAAGTACTTTTCCAAATACATTAGATTTAAGAGGGTTAAAAATTGTTCTAGATTGTGCACATGGCGCCACTTATCATGTTGCACCTCCTGTTTTTCACGAGCTAGGGGCTGAAGTTGTGGTGATTGGCAATCAACCAAATGGTCTTAATATCAACGATGAATCTGGCACAACGCATCCGCAAGCTTTGCAAAAAGCGGTCGTTGAACATCAGGCAGATCTAGGCATTGCTTTTGATGGTGACGGTGATCGTGTGATGATGGTGGATAGCGAAGGGCGTCTCTTAGAAGGGGATCAGCTGCTTTATATAATTACCACTTCACGCCAACAGCAAGGCAACCTGCAGGGGGGTATTGTGGGTACTTTGATGACCAACCTTGCCGTTGAGCATAAATTCGCTGATATGCATATTCCTTTCACGCGCGCTAGAGTTGGGGATCGTTATGTGATGGAGTTGCTTAATCAGCATGGCTGGCAATTAGGGGGCGAAAATTCAGGTCATATACTGACACTTGATAAGCACAGTAGTGGCGACGGCATAGTGGCAGCTTTGCAGGTGTTAGAAGCGTTAATTCAAAGCAAAAAAACGCTAGCGCAACTGAGTGCAAGTTTGGTTATGTATCCGCAAGTGCTCATTAATTTAAAAACAGATAAAAAAATCAATGTAGATCAGCATGCTGATATTCAGGCGGCAGTAGTTGCGGCTGAGAAGGAGTTGGCAGGAACTGGACGTGTCTTGCTCCGATCTTCAGGCACTGAGCCTATAATTCGCGTGATGGTTGAAGGTGAAAATCAAATGCAAGTAGAAACCTTGGCGCAACGCATTGCTGATGTGGTTGTCATTGCAACCTCAGATTAAGGGTTAATAGGCCCAAAGCCTCTCAACTAATTCAAGAAAACTTCATCTCTTCTTCATCAAATGTTCACATTCAAATGACATTCTAGTTATTCAAATGAATAATTGTATTTGAATAAGGAATTGAGATGACTTACAGAATGCGTTTATATTTAAACCGCATGCATAGATTCGACAGTAATGTATGCGTTGCGGTCAATCATACTAGTCAATACCGTGTAATTCGCGACGTGTTTCGACTGGTCAGCCGTTGCGGTGACGGTCTGTTTTGGTATGGTCTGATGCTGGCAATCATAGTTTTCAAAGGCCATGACGGTATGCTAGCAGTATTACATATGGCGGTTGCTGGCTTAGTTGGTACCTTGCTCTATAAATGGTTGAAAGGTAAAACTTTGCGACCACGCCCCTATGCCGTTCGCCAAGAAATATTCTTAACGGGAACGCCTCTCGATAAATTCAGTTTCCCATCTGGACACACTTTGCATGCAGTCCTGTTTAGCGTTGTGGCTTTAAATTATTACCCGCACTTAGCCGTCATCTTATTGCCTTTTACCCTAATGATTGCATTATCTCGGGTCGTATTAGGTTTGCATTATCCTAGCGATGTGATTGCAGGTGCTTTGATTGGTGCATTGATTGCCGGAATTTCTTTTCTTTTAATTTAATATTATTTGATACAGAACAATTTTAATTGCTGCCTATTAAGTCAAACTAAAAACTTAATTAGGAGAAAAGTATGTCTTTAAGTCACGTAGTTGTATGGATTGATCATCACGAGGCGCATGTTATTCAATTTAATGCTGAAGCTAGTGCCAGTGAAATTATTAAAACAAAATCTAATCATAAGCATGTGCACCAAAAAAGTGGAACTTTAGGAGCTGGGCACGCCAATGCTGATCAAAACTATTTACATGATGTTGCGCTTGCTGTATCTGGAGCTGGTGAGATTTTAATTGTGGGTCCAGGCTCTGCTAAGTTGGAATTGTTGAAGCATGTTAATAAACATGATCCCAAAGTGTCAGAAAAGATTATTGGTGTTGAAACAATTGACCATCCTTCGGACGGGCAACTTTTGGCTTACGCTAAGAAGTACTTTATTAGAGTTGATAATTTAAGAACGTTGTAAGCCATCTAAGTCACTTTAGTAAGCCGCCACTGAAAACGTTGTACGTTTATTTAGGGGTCAATTAAGCAGAAGACTTTTCGCCATAAGTCTATTTACTTTTGATTTGAAAGTTCCCATTTAACTGCAGAAACAATTTCCCAATCCCCCACTTGATTGGGACGTCTCCATCTCGGGGTGTACATCATTTTAATATGCTCTAGAGCAGCATCAAAGTGCTCAAAAGATAGTTCTTTGCCTTCTTCCCCAACCATATAGAAACCAGATGATGGGCAACGTAATAAAGAGTTGAAGCAGGATCCATCAGCTGCGTAAGGAAGAAGGGTGGAGTTTTTAGGCGAAGGCATGCTGTGATAGCGTCCTGTAGATTCTAACTTGAGAAATCAAGTTTCATTAAGAATTATAACGCACTATTTTCATAAATCCGACCAATAGAAATACTCTTCGCTAGTAGTCTAAGGTTAGTTAAATTGAATGCAGGGTGGCGGCTTGATCAAAGTATTTGATGGGGAGAGGGTGTGATAGGTGTAAGTGTCTGCGACACTGCTCACGCCAATGATCAAGCTGTTGCACACTGAGGTTTTTAAGTTCAGGTTCAAAAGCTGGCTTATGTCCATTTAGCAGACTGCCGATGTCCTCTAATGCTACTTGAGTTTTAGCAATGTAATACACAAAGTGCTTAAACACACGTTTATCTATGATCCTTACCACACCATAAATTAGATGCGGTAATTTAATGCTGCGTAATACGCCATCCCAAAATGCTAGTCGCTTTAAAGCTAATTCTGTTGAGGCTACACTGCATCTAAAATGCGGTGAAATAAACGCTGAAATGAGTTTTTTGTGATCAGTCAGTAAGCGTCGCGGGGATGTTTTTAAGTGACCTGCTAAATGCGCATCCATAGCCCATTCCGCTGTAATGTGGGTCAGTAAATCATTTTTATGCCACATTGCTTCGTGAGCAGGTACGAAATGATTATGCGCAATTACATCAACATATAAGTGACTGGCATAACCAATAGCCAGTGCAGTTTCTTCATCGCTTTTTGCGCTAATTAATAACTGATGCGCATTTTCCCATAAATGAGTATGCCGAAAGCGATGACTAATAACAGCTAGGTCAGGTAGGCAAGCGCCTGCCATGACTAACTCAGGAAAGCGCTTAATAATATTTTGCAGTCTAGGATCTAGTAAAGGCATCGCCCAAAGAAGTGATTGCGCAAAATACAGATGGGTAATCAAGCCCCAAGCATTGGCATCTACTGAATACAAGCAGCAGGGTAGCCACCAGTAATACTTCTTTAAAAAATTGGGTATTTGCATAGTGCTAATTTCACATGCTAGCGTTAAGAATATGTGACATTTACTTGATAGTTTGGTGACATAGATTGCAGCAAACTAGTTTTATTGTCATATTCATCAAGTTGTCATAATTGGACGCTATTGTTACGCTAACTAATTGATTACATTACCAAGATGAGGGTGCAAGCAAAGTGATGACTACGAAAAAACTCAAAATACTATTTATCTCAGACGTGTATTTTCCACGTGTGAATGGCGTGTCGACTTCTATTAGAACCTTTGTTGAGCAAATGCAAAACTTAGGTCATGAGGTGCATCTGATTGCGCCAGATTACAATGTGGAAACTTCAGATGAAGCTTGGATTAAACGTATTCCTGCAAGGAGTATTTACTTTGATCCTGAGGACAAATTGATGAAGTATGGTGAGGCCATGAAGTTGTTGCCTTCATTGCTAGATGAAGAGTACGACATGATTCATGTGCATACACCTTTTGTGGCCCATTACTTGGGGTTAAAGCTAGCGCTCAAATTAGGCATTCCATGCATAGAAACTTACCACACATTTTTTGAAGACTATTTACATCATTACTTGCCGTGGATGCCTCAATTAATGGCGCGTGGTATGGCTCGAATGATTTCTAAGCGCCAGTGTAATGCGGTTAGAGCAATTGTAGCGCCTTCAAAGCCCATGTTGGATGTGTTGCGTGGGTATGGCGTAAAAGCTCAAGCTCAGGTTATTCCAACTGGTTTGCAGGAGCACAGTTTTAAAACCGCTGATGGAAAAGCTTTTCGTCAGAATCATGGCATAGCATTAGATCGACCTATGTTGCTTTATGTGGGTCGTGTAGCCTTTGAAAAGAACATTGAGTTTCTACTTTGGATGGCAAAAGTATTGGTGGATGAGCGTCCCGACCTTTTATTGGTAATCACGGGAGAAGGTCCTGCCGAAGAGAGCTTACATAAGCTCACCAAGACTTTAGGCTTAGATAAAAATGTGATGTTTATCGGCTATCTAGATCGCAATACTGAACTGAATGCCTGTTATCAATCAGCGGATGTATTTGTGTTTGCGTCTAAAAGCGAAACGCAAGGCTTAGTAATTTTGGAGGCTATGGCGCAAGGTACCCCTGTAGTGGCAATTGCAGAGCTTGGTACTGCTTCAATTTTAATTGAAGGACACGGAGCATTAATCTCAGCAGAAAATACACTAGAGTTTGCAGAAAAGGTACATCAGTTATTAATTTACCCAGAGCAAAGGCTTGAGTTAGGTCGCCGTGCGAAGGAGTATGCATTAGACAAATGGACTGCAAAATTCCAAGCTGAGCGCATGCTTGATTTTTACGCGCAGTTAGTAGTTAATTCAGATGTAGCTTCTGTGTTAGTAAGCGAAACACTCGCCACCAACAATTAGAAAGTAGTAGATACAAAAAAGCCAGCATATGCTGGCTTTTTTGTATCTACTAAAACCTGTCTAATTTTAACCAAACTTGCCGGTAATGTAGTCTTCAGTTTCTTTACGGGCAGGGCGTGTGAAAATGGTATCGGTATCACCGTACTCCATCATTTCACCTAAGTACATATAAGCTGTGTAATCGGAGATACGTGCAGCTTGTTGCATATTATGCGTTACCACTAAAATTGTCAGCTTATGACGTAGTTCACTCATTAGCTCTTCAATATTAGCTGTCGCAATTGGATCTAATGCTGATGTTGGTTCATCGAATAACATAATTTCAGGGTCAGTAGCTAACGCACGGGCAATACATAAGCGTTGTTGCTGACCGCCGGATAGGTTGAATGCTAAGTCCTGCTGACGATCTTTCACTTCGTTCCATAGTGCCGCGCCTTTAAGCGCTTCTTCTACTTTATCAGCCACTGTACGTTTGTTCGTTTCACCGCGAACACGCAAGCCATAAGCGACGTTTTCAAAGATTGATTTAGGAAATGGATTAGGTTTTTGAAACACCATGCTTATACGCATACGCACTTCAATCGCATCGACACCATGTTCTAAAATATTGGTGTTGTCAGGATGCATAATAATTTGACCTTCGTACTTATTGCCTGGGTACAAATCATGCATACGGTTAAAGCAACGTAAATATGTAGATTTACCGCAACCAGAAGGCCCAATCAATGCCGTGATTTTATTTTCATAAATCGGCATACTGACACTTTTAAGTGCTTGATGGCCGCCAGCATAAAAAAAGTTAAGGTCTTTTGATTCAGCTTTTAGTGGTGTTGGATTATTAACCATGAAGATCTCTTTTGATATTAAGTTTTAGTTGTTTCAAAAAACAAGTAGTACTTACCATTTAATGTTTTTACGAATTTTGTAACGCAAGTAAATTGCTGTGCCATTCATCAGTAATGTCACCACAATAATAATGGCCCCAGTTGCCGCCGCATTAATATGAAATGCGTGATCAGGACGTGATAGCCAATTAAACATTTGAATCGGTAATACAGTAAAGCCTGAGCTTAGCCATTCAAAGTTTAAGTAGGGGGCAACATCAGAAATAGGCGAGGGTGGTAAGAATGCAATAAAAGTCAGCGCGCCGATTGTGATAATTGGTGCAGTTTCACCGATAGCACGAGACATACCAATAATAATGCCAGTTAAAATGCCGCCTTGTGAATATTTCACAATATGGTCACTCACTACTTGCCACTTTGTTGCACCAACTGCATAGGCCGCTTCACGAATGGCTACTGGGATGCCCCGTATGGCCTCGCGTGTAGAAACAATAACAACTGGCAGTATTAACAGGCCTAGGGTTAGGCCTGCGGTTAGGATGCTTTGCCCTAAACCTAGTCCGTACACAAACAAGCCAAGCGCTAGCAAGCCATAAATAATAGAAGGGACGCCAGCAAGATTAGACACGTTAATTTCAATTAAATCGGAAAATAAATTCTTTGGCGCGTATTCTTCTAAATAAACACCAGCACCCACTCCTACTGGTACTGCTGTAAAGAACGTCACCAACATTACTAGCAGTGATCCTACCCAAGCGGTGAGTATCCCCGCACTGCCAGGTCTGCGTGATGGGAAATCGCTAAAAAACTGTAGGTTAAAACGTGGATAACCATCAGACACTAGTTGAATAAAAAGGGTCAGTAAAGTCAATAAACCAATCATTAAGGCAATTAAACCGACGGCTGCAAACAGAATGTCATTGCGCTTGTGGCGGCGTATCATTGCCCGCACTGCATCTAGGTTATTGAGCACGGAGGCTTGCGTTTGTGTGGTTTGTACTGCCATTAGTATTTCTCCGTATATTTTTTACGCACAACATGACCAATAATATTAAAACCTAAGGTCATTATAAATAGGACTAAACCAGCAGCAAATATACTTTGATATCCTATACTGCCGTGCGGTAAGTCACCCATTGCCACTTGCACAATATAAGCTGTAATAGTCGCAGCGCCATCCATTGGATTAAAGGTTAAAAGTGGTTGCTGTCCAGCTGCTACCGCCACCACCATGGTCTCACCCACTGCGCGAGAAATCGCTAGAATGTAAGCTGCCACAATGCCAGATGTCGCGGCAGGGGTAACAACTCTGAGTGCTGTTTGAAAGCGGGTGGCCCCCATAGCATAAGAGCCTTCGCGCATACTCATGGGCACGGCACGCATCGCATCTTCAGCTACCGATGAAATGTAAGGAATAATCATTACACCCATCACCAAGCCAGCACTTAACATATTAAAGCCAGGTAATTCTGGAAATATTTTTTGCAACATCGGGGTGACAAATAGTAAGGCAAAGTAACCAAAGGCGATGGTTGGTACGCCGACTAACAGCTCTAAAATTGGCTTCGTTATTTCACGCGTTTTATGTGAGGCAAACTCAGAAAGATAAATAGCACCAATAGTGCCTACAGGAACAGCCACTGCCAATGCAATGGCGGATGTAGTGAGTGTGCCGGATATTAACGGCATGATGCCGTAGTGTGCATCTTCAAATAGCGGCGTCCACTCTTTGCCGGTGAAAAACTCCACTAATGAAATAGCTTTGAAGAAACCAAAAGATTCGTATAAGAGAATTGCAACAATGGCGAATGTGGTAAATACAGCAGACAGTGCTGCTAACATTAAGATGAACTCTATCAGACGCTCTTTAATATTTCTGCGTAAATTTTTAGCTAAACGTGGGCTAATGGTTAAATTTATCAATTCATTCGGCATAGTAGTAGTGTTCATATTAGGACTTATATGATTGTAACGAGTTATAGCTGTTTGATAATAGTACTTAAGTTAAAAAAGGAGCAGGATCACCTGCTCCTTTTTTATCTTACGTGTTTTACTTAATTCTATTGATTAAGTCTTTAATTTTAATGCCCACTTCATTTTTACCACCGAAACCAGTACCTGGTTTCATTGATTTGTAGTGTGCTTTAACTGCTACGTAATCTTCAGTTGGTAATTCTACATACCCAACTTCAGTTACTAATTTTGGTGCGTTGTCTAAGTAGAAGTTAACAAATGCTTTCACTTCAGGTTTAAACGCAGCTGCTGTTGCATTCACGTAAATGAATAGTGGGCGTGAAAGTGGTTGGTAAGTACCATCTTTAACAGCTGCGGCTGAAGGCATTACTGCTGGAGCACCATCTTTTGCAATAATTGGAATCGCTCTTAATTTATCTTTATTGGCTTCGTAATAAGCATAACCAAAGTAAGCCATACCGCCTACGTTACCTGAAACGCCTTGCACTAAGACATTATCATCTTCTGATGGCGTGTAGTCTGTGCGGCTAGCTTTCGCTTTACCGTTAACTGCTTCAGTGAAGTAGTCAAATGTACCTGATGCAGTACCTGGGCCGAATAAACCCAACGCTTTATCTGGGTATGTGCTGTTGACTTGCTTCCAGCTCTTAACAGTTGAACCCGGTTTCCAAATACTTTTTAATTCATCTACAGATAAGCTTTTTACCCAATCATTTTTTGAATTTACAACTACAGTCAGCGCATCATAAGCGATTGGTAATTCTATGTATTGAATACCAGCTTCTTTACAAGCATCCATTTCTTTTTGTGCGATTGGACGTGATGCATCAGAAATGTCTGTTTCACCACGACAGAATTTTTTAAAGCCGCCGCCAGTTCCAGATTCACCTACAGTTACTTTTACTTTTTGTATTTTTTGGAATTCTTCAGCCATGGCTTCAGTAATTGGATAT
>CAIOPD010000161.1 GCA_903860085.1 uncultured Pseudomonadota bacterium | reverse complement strand
ACGCGCCTGACCAAAACGAGACAACAATGGGCCTAATACCAAAATAGAGGCGCGCATGGTTTTCACCATTTCATATGGCGCTTCTTTGCTATGTATGATACTAGCGTCTAAACTGACTTTATCGCCATCGCGATTGACCTTAACGCCCATTTTCTCAAGAAGTTTAATGGTTGAGCCCACATCTTTTAGTGCAGGGACGCTAGTTAAATGCAATGGGGTTTCTGCCAATAGCGCAGCACACAAAATAGGAAGAGCTGCGTTCTTCGCTCCCGAAATCAGGACTTCTCCGTGTAGGCGATTGCCGCCTTGAATAATTAGCTTATCCAATTAACTGGCTGCGCTTGTTTTAAGGCTGTCGAGAAGGGTTTGCAATTCGCCATTTTCGTACATAGCCCGCATAATATCTGAGCCTCCAACAAACTCCCCACCAATATATAGCTGGGGGATGGTAGGCCAATTGGCATAAACCTTAATCCCTTCACGAACAGTCTGGTCAGCCAAAACGTCTATCGACACATAATTAGCGTTGCAGGCATCTAAAATTTGCGTAGCCATATTCGAGAAACCACATTGCGGAAACTTAGGCGTTCCCTTCATGTAAAGTACTACTGGGTTATTGGTTACAGTTTCTTTAATTTGTAATTGTGCATCCATGTAAATCTCCATTACTTAATATTTAATTGATAGTATTTATCTTCTGCCATCACACTAGCTTTTTTGCCACTGCTCTGGGGTGTAAGTTTTCATTGATAGCGCATGAATCTCAGCACGCATCCTGTCGCCTAGCGCGGCATACACCAACTGATGTTGTTGAACCATACTTTTGCCGACAAATGCAGGGCTTACGATTATTGCTTCAAAATGTGTACCATCGTCACCTAAGACTTTAATATGATCACAAACTAAATTTTGCGTAATGTAATTGCCTAACTGTTCTGCGCTTAACACTTATATTTTCACTTTCTAGCCCGAAATTTCACAATTTCGCACCATATGCTTAGGTTCTTAATTTATACCCGGATTTTAACATTTTTAGGGTTATCCATGCTAACACTAAGAACGACAGACCAACCACAGACAAACTAATTAGTGGCGACACATCGCCTTTACCAAAAAACCCGTATCTAAAGCCATCAATCATGTAAAAAAACGGGTTGAGTTGAGATGCTTTTTGCCAAAAAGGGGGTAAAGAATGTATTGAATAAAACACGCCTGATAAGAAAGACAAAGGCATGATAATGAAGTTTTGAAATGCCGCCATCTGATCAAATCTATCTGCCCATATGCCTGCAATAATGCCAAAAGTTCCCAATAGCGCACTGCCAAGTAATGCAAATGCGATGATCAGCCAAGGGTTTGCCATATGAATATCCACAAACCATATGGAAACCAATAAAATACATAAGCCCACCACTAGGCCACGAATAATCGCAGCGAATAGAAATGCGGAAAAAAACTGCAGATGGGTCAGTGGTGTTAGTAGCACAAACACTAGATTACCCATGACCTTGGACTGTATCAGGCTAGACGAACTATTAGCAAAAGCGTTTTGCAACACCGACATCATAATTAATCCAGGAATCAAAAATGCCGTATACGGCACCTTGTCATAAACTTGCACTTGCTTATCAAGCACATGTGAAAAAATAAGCAGGTAAAGCAAAGCGGTGATTACAGGAGCAGCCACCGTTTGAAAAGCCACACGCCAAAAACGGAGCAACTCTTTCTTAAGTAGCGTCCATGGCCCTCTAATTGAGGCATTTATTTTGATTGATTCCATCATGAATGGTTACCCACTAGAGATAAAAATACATCTTCTAAATCCGCCTCGCTTAACTGCATATCAAGAACCTTGATATTAGCGGCACGAAGACCTGATAAGACCATTTCAATTTGTTCCATATCACTAAGTGCAAATGTAAATATTCCATTATCTTGAACACGCAACATTGGCAACAATCCCTGCGGTAAGGTTACTTTTCCAAGACTTAGACGTAACTGCTTCCCAGCGAACTTATTTAGCAAATTTGATGTGCTATCTAAAGCGACTATTTCACCTTGCTTCATCATTGCTACTCGGCTACATAAAGCCTCAGCCTCTTCAAGATAATGCGTGGTGAGAATTATAGTATGACCAGCGCGATTAAGTTTTTTAATAAACTCCCACAACATCTGCCGTAACTCTACATCAACCCCAGCGGTAGGCTCATCTAAGACGATTACCGGGGGTTTGTGAGCCAGCGCCTGCGCGATTAACGCACGCCGCTTCATGCCACCTGAAAGCTTACGCATATTTGTGTTTGCTTTATCAGTTAGGCCCAACCCCTCTAGGATTTCATCAATCCAAGGATCATTTTCAGGACCGCGGCCAAAATAGCCAGCTTGAAAGCGCAACATTTCACGCACATTGAAAAATGGATCAAACACAAGCTCTTGTGGCACAACGCCCAACAACTGCCTAGCTTGCTGATACTGATGAACAACATCAAAATCCATCACGGCGATATTGCCTGCGCTAGGTTTAATTAAGCCAGCAAGAATATTAATTAAAGTAGATTTACCTGCCCCATTCGGCCCAAGCAAAGCGAAGAACTCGCCTTGCTCAATCGTTAAATCAACGCCTTTAAGCGCGTGTAAACTACCAAAATACTTATGCACACCATTGATTTTAATTGCAGGACTAGTCACATTGGACTTTCAAGTTGATATTGCCATTGGAGATAAAAGTATAACTAAGCGCTACAGCCTAACATACTGAATATAAAAAACTATGTAGTGGTTATAGTGCTTTTGATGATTCAAACTACAATAATGGCACTTGCTTAGAAATGCCAAATAAATATTTAGGTTTTAGTGACTGAAATAAAACTAGTCACACCGTAAAGTTCGGCCAAACTCATTAAATTAGCTGGCAGGTTTGCGAAGCTTATAGTGCATTTCGAAGCCAACGCACGTCGCTGCCACTCCATAATCAAACTCAAGGCAGCGGTATCAATATCTGTAACCTCTGAAAAATCAATCTCAAGCTGATCATTCATTAATAAAGAAGTGCTTTGCGTCAAAGCTTCATTAGCATGATCCATTAAAAGAGGGCCTGAAATCAGCCATTGATTTGACTGTTGCGTAATATTAACCATATGAGTTCTTGGTTAAGCCACACCAGCGGACTTGTTTTTCTCTTCAAGCTTTTTATTTAAGCTATCCAAACCATTTAGTCGAATTTCATTACTGAACTGACTGCGATAATTGGTTACCAAGCTAACGCTTTCAATCACGATATCATAAACTTTCCAGCCATTTTCCGACTTAATAAGATCATAATCTACAGCTACTGGCTGGCCTCCTGGCTGCAAAATCTGTGTTTTTACACTGACATTTTTTGCATCAACTTCCATGCGTAAAGGCTTATATTCAATGATCTGATCTTTGTATTTACCAAGCGCAGAAGCATAAGTCCGTAATAAAAGGCTACGGAATTCTTTTTGAAAGATCGCCTGTTGCTCTGGTGTTGCTGACCGCCAGCTTTTACCAAGCACCATACGGCACACGCGATCAAAATCAAAATTTGGCAAAATTTTCGCCTCAACCAGCGCGTACAATTGTTGCTTATTACCTACCTGTATTTCTTTATCATTTTTGATGATTGTCAGCACTTCATCTGCAGTTTGCTTTACCAAGACATCTGGAGCCACTTCAGCATTAGCAGACGTGATAAAAATACATAAAGAAATACCGACTAAAAATTTTGAAATTAACTTCATTCTCATTCCTTATTAATGACTATTTAAGGCTCGTTCTAGGCACTGCTGTAGCTTATTTAGTTGTGCTCGATAAGCAACAGTAAGTAGAATCACCTACTAATTAAAATCCTGGATCACCTAACTCAACGGCCTTGGTAGCTGCTTTACTACCTGAAGCCTTAGCACTTGCTAAAGGCTTAACATCAGGCTCTTTGCTGTCCGATTTAGTTTCAGAAGCCTTACTAAACAAAAACTGGCTAATCATTTTCTCCAACACAATAGCGTCTTGTGTTTGTGTAATTTTATCGCCGTTTTTTAAGTTGGCTTCATCACCACCGGCTTCAAGACCTATATATTGCTCACCTAACAAACCTGCGGTATAAATGTTGGCAAAAGTATCTTTAGGGAACGCATAGCGTTGGTCAATATTAATTTTAACGACCGCTTCAAATTTTGAGCCATCAAAATTGATACTGTCTACTCGACCCACTACAACACCAGCACTTTTTACTGGGGCATGCGGCTTTAAGCTACCTACATTTTCAAAAGCTGCACTTACACTGTAAGTTGGGCCAATGTTTGCAGAGGTTAAGTTACCCACCTTCATGGCCAAACCTAACAATGCGGCCATGCCTAGCGCCACAAACACCCCTACCCATAAATCTATTGTTGTTCTATCCACTTAATATCCCCTCAATTTGCACATACTTAATTACTGGCCAGTTGACATTACACCACGAGCATAAATGACGTTAATATGAAATCTAAACCCAATACTGTGAGTGAAGAAATCACGACCGTTCGCGTGGTAGCCCGGCTCACACCTTCAGCTGTTGGCGGAGCATCAAACCCCTCAAATAAGGCAATCATGGTGCAGGCAACGCCAAACACCAAACTCTTAATTAAGCCATCTACTATATCTACTCTAAAATCTACATTGGCTTGCATTTGCGACCAGAATGCGCCGTCATCAACCCCAATTAATGGAACTGCCACTAAGTAACCACCTAAAATACCGACCATAGAGAATAGGGTCGCTAATATAGGCATAGAAATGACCCCAGCCCAAAAACGCGGAGCTACTACACGCGCTATAGGGCTTACAGCCATCATTTCCATTGCCGACAACTGTTCTGTTGTTTTCATTAGCCCTATTTCAGCAGTGATTGCTGTACCTGCACGACCAGCAAATAACAAGGCCGTCACTACCGGACCTAACTCCCGTACCAAAGATAGCGCAACTAAAACACCAATAGCCTCTGATGACCCATACTTTTGCAAAGTATTATAGCCTTGCAGCGCTAGTACCATTCCAACAAAAAAAGCCGACACGATAATGATCAGTAATGACATAACGCCCGTGAAATAAATTTCACGCAGAATCAGGTGAAAGCGGCGGAAGCTCTCGCCTGAGTAAAATATAGTCAGAAAAAAGAGACGAGCACCCGCACCTAAACGCCAAATACGGTCAATCATTCGTGCACCTAATCCACGTAGCATTCGTGCAACAGCGATCAGTAACGTTGATTTAATCATTGGTTTTGCTATTCATTAACTCAGATTGATAATTTGCTGCGGGGCAATGAAACGGAACTGGCCCATCTTTCTCGCCATGAACAAATTGGTGAACGAAGGGCAATGTGGAGTGCATCAAGTCATGCGGTGTTCCCTCTGCTGCAACCTCTCCATTAGCCACAAAATACACGTAGTCTGCAATTAAAAAAGTTTCCTTAACATCATGAGATACAATAATTGACGTCGCGCCTAAAGCATCATTAAGACTACGAATTAAATCGCAGATTACACCCATAGAGATTGGGTCTAGTCCGGCAAAAGGTTCGTCATACATAATAATGTTGGGATCAAGCGCAACAGCTCTAGCCAGTGCAACTCGTCTCGCCATTCCGCCAGAAAGCTCCACTGGCATGTACCCTGAAGCTCCGCGTAAACCTACTGCATTCAGCTTCATTAGCACCAAATCTCTAATCATAGATTCCGGCAAATCAGTCAACTCACGCATAGGAAACGCAACATTATCAAATACCGACAAATCAGTAAACAAAGCCCCATGCTGAAACAACATACCCATTTTACGTCTTAACTTGAAAATGCCGTCGCGATCTTGTTTATGTACAACGTCACCATCGACACGCACTTCACCATGACTAGGTTTAATTTGACCGCCAATCAATCTTAACAGCGTGGTTTTACCGCTACCACTTCCACCCATGATGGCCACGACTTTACCTCGTGGAAACATCATATTAATGCCTTTATGCAATAGGCGTCCTTTGTACCCAAAGGAAAGATTATCGATTTCTACAATATTGAGATTCATGGCTTGCGCGGTAACTGTTTTATATACTTTTGTTAAGGTATCATTCTAAAACAATTTAGTCCTTAGGTAAGAGTTTATATAATTACCTTAAGCAAAAAAAGGCAGCCGTTGCTGCCCTTTTAACACTCATAAAATTAGCGTAAACCTTGAACATAGTCAGCAACTGCAGACATCTCAGCATCAGTCATTTTTGCAGCAATCGTCATCATCATTGGCGCATTGGCACGCTCACCTGTTCGGAAAGTTCTTAGTTGTGCCAGCGTGTAGTCGGCGTGTTGGCCACCTAAACGCGGAAATTGTTTAGGTAAACCAGCGCCAGTAGGTCCATGGCAGGATGCGCAAGCTGGTAGATTATTGGCAGCGATACCACCACGATAGATTTTTTCACCTAATGAGCCTTGTCCATTAGTTTTTGTCTGACCTAAAGTCAGCTTTTGACCAGAGAAATAAACTGCTAAGTTTTTCATATCCTCATCACTTAACATGGCCGCCATGCCTGACATCACAGCATTGGCACGTTTCCCCGCTTTAAATTCTGTCAGTTGCTTTACTAGATATTCAGGATGCTGACCTGCTAATTTAGGATTTGTCGTAATCACACTATTACCGTCCATGCCATGGCAGGCCGAGCAAACCGTAGTAACAATGGTCTCTGCCGATTTGACTTCCGGCACTGCTGTCACCACCTTTTTCTCAGGCAATGCAGTAGCGGCATGCGCCGATATACTTAATGTCAGACTTAACACTAGCCATGCTAAATTACGATATTGCATTACTGCTCCTAGTTCTAAAATTTAGGATCATAAATATACTGACCCATGCTTTAATTTACAAAAGTGACTAATCTAAATTATTCAATCAATTAACACGCTATTTTAGCGAAAAACACCTATTCGTGATAGCATTTTTCAAAGTAGATTTTACCAACGTTAATTTAGCGCTAAGACTAACGTCACTTAGTCAATAGAATCGGATTCCAATGCCATTGTTTCAAAATGCGGCTTTTCATATATCAGCCCACCATCTTCGTGATTTACCCCTTGCCAGCGGCATTGAAGTCGCTTTCGCTGGTCGCTCTAATGCAGGGAAATCTAGTGCCCTAAATACGCTTGCAAACCATAATCGCTTAGCATTTGTCAGCAAGCAACCTGGCCGCACACAACTAATCAACTTCTTTACGTTAGGCAATGATAGGCATCTAGTCGATCTGCCAGGTTACGGCTATGCGAAGGTGCCTGAAGCCATGCGTGCACACTGGCAAAATGTATTAGCCCGCTATTTAAGCGAACGCTCAAGCTTGGGTGGCCTAGTTTTGGTAATGGACAGTCGCCACCCACTTACCCCATTGGACCGCCAAATGCTTGATTGGTTTTGCCCAAGTGGAAAGCCTGTACATGTCCTATTGACCAAGGCAGATAAACTATCTCGTGGTGAAGCAGGTTTAACTTTAAGTCGTGTACGCAAAGAGTTGATTGAAACCTGGGGCAACCATTATCATAGTGAGTGCACCATACAGTTATTTTCTAGCCTTAAAAAACAGGGCGTAGAGGAAGCCGAGAAAATTATTGGGAAATGGTTGTTTGCCGAAGAGCCTGAAGATTTAGTGCGTAAATCATTTAATCTAAGTTAGTCAAAATCAAATAACGCAAGCAATGGTCAATAGATTACTTGCGTGTAAATACCATATCCCACACGCCATGACCAAGCTTTAGGCCGCGATTTTCAAATTTAGTCAACGGTCTATAACTCGGTTTTTGCGCATAATTTTCAGCAGTGTTTTGTAATTGAGATTCAGCATTGAGAACCTCCAGCACCCACTCAGCATATTCTTGCCAATCGGTAGCAACGTGCAAGTAAGCCCCTGTTTTGAGTTTACTGCATAATAATTTTACAAACTCAGCTTGTATCAGTCTGCGCTTATGATGACGTGTCTTATGCCAAGGATCTGGAAAGAAAATATGTACACCATCTAGGCTGGCATCTGCCAGCATATGCCGTAACACCTCCACCACATCATGCTGAATAATACGAATGTTAGTAAGCGCTAACTCTTCAATTAACTTAAGCAGAGCACCAACACCAGGAGTATGTACCTCAGCTGCTAGGAAATCATAATCTTGAAGTGTTTGCGCAATTTTGGCCGTTGTTTCACCCATGCCAAAGCCAATCTCTAGTATTTTCTTGCTGCTTTCGCGAGTAAATTCAGCGTTTAAGTCGATTAGTTCTGGCTTATAGCTAATGCCAAATTGTGGCAATCCAGTTTCAAGTGCGCGCGCCTGACCTTTAGTTAAACGACCTTGGCGCAAGACAAAACTGCGGATGGGACGTTGCGGGTGTTCTAGTTTTAAATCGGCATCATTCATATCGCGCATTATACATGACAGGCATTACAGTGAAGCTATGAGCTAGATAACTCACGAAGCTATAAAGTGTGAGATTTATCTCCTGCGGTAAAGCCGAGTAATGGTACCTGCATATTTTTACTAAACGCAATCACCTTAAATAAATCACCCATTTCAGCTGGAGATAACAATTTCTGTGCTGCAGCAGCAAGTGGCGCATAACGCGCCATATCAGATGGTGACACCTGTGCCATCAGGTCTAAAATCCCACAGTTCATTAAAAATTGCGCCTGGCTACAAAAGCCACTGAGATGCAATCCATTATCTACCCCAGAATAGGCAATGCTACTAAAATTGACATGTGCGGTGATATCTTGCAGGCCAATATTGAGCAACGGGTCGGTGTGCGCATAATGTTGGTAATGGCACATTAGGGTGCCAAGATTACGTTGGGGGTGATAGTACTCAGATGCCGAAAATCCGTAATCTATCATTAAAATTACACCTCGTTCTAGCATAATTGCAAGGCTGGCAATAAGGCCATTAGCGGCGGGACAAAATTCACTGATATACCCTTTGGGCAAACTTTGTTTTGTAATCTCCTCTAACAAATTCCGCCCGCTAGCAGGCGCATCATCCCATGGCTTATCAGACCAAGCTAAGCCTTGCTCGGTCAGCATAACGCCACGCTCACATAAACCTTGTGTTTTTGTATGCACAATATGCACTGGAATCGCATCTAAAACTTCATTACCTAATACAACTCCGGTAAAGGTTGCTGGTAGTTGATTAAGCCAGACTACGCATCGCAATAGCTGTGGAGACAATCTATCTTGTAAGTACTCAAGCTGCACTTGGCGTAAGTGGTCACTTACATCTAGGATGTAATAATGATCTGGCAAGCAATTTAAATGCTCCAAGGCATGTAGCAACTCAACGGCGAGCCTGCCCGTGCCGGCCCCCAACTCCATAATAGACCCTTTACTTAGAGCCAATATCTGTGCAACTTGCTGCGCCAGAGTTTGTCCATACAATGCAGAAATTTCTGGTGCAGTGACAAAATCTCCGCCTGTACCAAACTTCTGATTTCCCGCACTGTAATAACCAAGCTTAGGGGCATAGAGCGCAAGTTGCATAAACTGGGCAAAATCTATCCAACCGTCCGCTTGTTTTATTGTCTGCTGAATGAGCGCCTGTAGTTGCAGGCTGTGTTTTTGGGCGTCTCGTGATGGCGTGGGCAGTGTACTCATAGACTTAGATTATAATGGCTAAAAATTAGATTGGATAATAAGTGAAGTTAAGCGATAAAAATAAAGTAGTGCTCATCACCGGTGGTGCAAAACGTGTAGGTGCAGCAATTTGCCGCTCGCTACACGCTGAGGGTTTTACTATGATGATTCACTACAAAAGCTCATTCCATGAGGCGCAAGCCTTGCAGGCTGAACTCAACTTACATCGGGCTGACTCAGCAGCCATCGTCCACGGCGACTTACTGGATATAGAAAATATTCACAAGTTGGTAAGCGCCACCGTCAGTCAGTTTGGACGCTTAGACGTGCTTATTAACAATGCATCTACCTATTACGCAAGCGAACTCGGCGATATCGATGAAAGCAAATGGCATGATCTAATGGGGAGCAACTTGAAAGCACCATTATTTCTATCACAAGCAGCAGCAACAGAATTACGCAAAAATCATGGTTGCATCGTCAATATTACTGATATGCACGTAGAGCGCCCAAAAAAAGGCTACATTATTTACAGTGTAGCCAAAGCAGGCTTAGTCACACTGACCAAATCGCTAGCGCATGAATTAAGCCCTGAAGTGCGTGTAAACGCGGTAGCGCCAGGCCCAGTACAATGGCCAGAAAGCAATCCACAATTTGACGAAGTGTATCGTCAGCGCGTCATTAATCAAACACTGCTTAAACGTGTTGGCGAGGCCGAAGATGTAGCTAAGGCGGTTAAGTTCCTAATCGCTGATGCGCCATTTATTACTGGTCATGTGCTAGCGGTAGATGGCGGCAGATCGATCAATCTTTAGTATTATCTTCAATAAACCAAGCACAAAACTTGAGCCTTCAATCTAATGATCAAACACTTACCCACAAACCATTCCAATAATTTTATCAAGCTACGCAATAGTCTAATCAGTTCAACTGGTAAAGCCATCGGCGACTACAACATGATTGAAGAAGGCGACACCGTATTGGTCTGCATGAGCGGCGGCAAAGACTCACATGCCATGCTGATGATCCTGCTTGCCTTACAAGAGCGCGCGCCAATCAATTTTAAGCTAATCGCAATGAATTTAGATCAAAAGCAGCCAGGATTTCCTAATCATATTTTACCTGCCTACTTTGAACAGTTAGGTATTGATTACCGTATCGTTGAAGCTGATACCTACTCAATCGTGAAAGAAAAAATACCTGAAGGTAAAACCACGTGTTCACTTTGCTCACGCTTACGTCGGGGCATTATTTACACTACTGCCAAACAGCTAGGTGCCAATAAAATTGCGTTAGGTCATCATCGGGATGATATTGTTGAAACCCTATTTTTGAATATGTTTTTTGGGGCAAAAATGAAAGCTATGCCACCTAAACTTTCAACTAATGATAAACAAAATATCGTAATTAGACCGCTTGCCTATTGTAGTGAAAAAGACATTGCCAGCTATGCGCGACAAATGGAGTTTCCAATTATTCCATGTGATCTTTGCGGTAGCCAAGAAAACTTACAACGCCAAAAAATTAAAGATATGCTTCAAGGCTGGGAGCAAGAACAACCGGGCCGTATCAATAATATTTTTCGAGCCATTACAAATGTAGAGCCATCTCATCTAGCTGATTCTAATTTATACGATTTTAAAAACCTGACACAGGCTAAGGCTGAGGATGAAGATCCTTTATTTGGCGACATTGCCAACGAAGGAGCGGCTTTAAGTTTATCCACCAGTGATGGCACTAGAATTGAGTTTGTGCGAAATACTTAATTACGGCATCGCTCACCATCAATTAATACACTTTTATATTGTAAGATATTGTAAGTTGTTGTCTTAAAGCCGTTTACCTTGCTATCATCTAGCTTATTTCTTAGTAACCCCCCCTTTTCCCTTAGGCATTCATGTCCAAACTGTTAATTGTTGAATCACCTTCTAAAGCTAAAACGCTGAAAAAATATCTAGGAAGCGACTATGAGGTGTTAGCTTCTTATGGCCATGTACGTGATTTAATTCCAAAAAATGGTGCAGTTGATACGGCCAATAATTTCGCTATGAAATATGACATTATTGAGCGCAACAGCAAACATGTTGATGCAATTGCAAAAGCTGCTAAAAATGCTGATAGCATTTATCTGGCAACCGATCCAGACCGCGAAGGTGAGGCGATTTCGTGGCATATTGCCGAAATATTAAAATCTAAAAACTTACTCAAAAACAAGTTAATGAAACGCGTTGTGTTTCATGAAATCACTAAAAGTGCCGTTGAGCATGCCATTGCTGAGCCTCGTGATATTTCTATGCCTATGGTCAATGCGCAACAAGCTCGGCGGGCTTTAGATTATTTAGTCGGCTTCAATTTGTCACCATTACTGTGGAAAAAAATTAGACGTGGGCTTTCTGCTGGCCGTGTGCAAAGTCCAGCATTACGCCTGATAGTTGAACGCGAACTAGAAATTGAAGCGTTCAAATCACAAGAATATTGGTCAATACACTTAGATGCTTTAAAGCATAGCCATAGCTTTAGCGCCAAACTAATATTGCTTAACAACGAAAAAGTTGAGCAATTTTCTGTGATTAATAATGATCAGCAAACCGATGTTGTGGGCAAGTTACTGCTAGCCAGCGCAGGTAAAACTACGGTTTCACGAGTTGAGAAAAAGCAACGTAGCCGCAGTCCTGCGGCTCCATTTACTACTTCAACCTTACAACAAGAGGCCGTGCGCAAACTAGGATTTACCACTTCACGCGCGATGCGTGTAGCACAGCAATTATATGAAGGTGTTGATATTGGTGCTGGTACCGTGGGTTTAATTACCTACATGCGAACAGACTCATTCAACATGGCAACCGAAGCTGTGATGCAAATCCGTGGTTATGTGAAAACTAATTTTGATGCAGAGTATTTACCTAAATCGCCTGTGATGTACAAAACCAAGTCAAAAAGCGCGCAGGAAGCCCATGAAGCGATACGCCCTACTGACATTAATAATGCGCCCGCTAAATTACGTCAATACCTGACAGATGAGCAATTTAAACTGTATGAAATGATTTGGAAGCGCGCACTAGCATGCCAAATGTCCCCCGCTAAATTTGACGCAGTGAGTGTAGATTTAAGCGTAGGTAGTGATGCCAATTTATTCCGCGCTTCTGGCCAAACCTTAGTGTTTCCAGGCTTCATCGCAGTCTACATGGAAGGTAGCGACGACGAGGAAGAGGAAGGCGAAAGCAAGTTGCCGCATCTTGAAACTGGCGAAGTGCTAACAGTTGAGAAAATTTACGGTGATCAACACTTTACCGAACCACCACCACGTTACGGCGAAGCCAGTTTAGTTAAAATACTAGAAGAATATGGCATTGGCCGGCCTTCTACTTACGCTAGCATTATCAGCACGCTACAAGATCGTGAGTATGTAATATTGGATAAAAAACGCTTTACACCTACCGATGTTGGTCGTGTGGTAAATAAATTTTTAACCCAACACTTTACACAGTATGTCGATTACGACTTCACTGCCAACTTAGAAAACGCTTTGGATAGCGTGGCCGAAGGTGATCGTGAGTGGTTACCGCTGATGGCTGAATTTTGGGAAGGTTTTAATCAGCAATTGCTGAGCAAAGCTGATGTCGATCGCCCAGGCAACGAATTAATAGACGAAGCTTGTCCTAAATGTGGGCAACCACTACAGAAACAGTTAAGTCGATTTGGTACATTTATTGGCTGTACTGGCTATAACAATGAGCCAAAATGTGATTACAAGCGCAGCCTAAACGGCGCAGCCGCAGCAGGTAGTGATCCAGTACTAATAGGCTCAGATCCAGAAACAGCAAAAGACATTTTACTAATGAATGGTCCTTATGGCCCCTACTTACAACTTGGCCTAGCTGTGGAGGGTGATAAAAAGAAACCCAAGCGCGTCAGTGTACCTAAAGAAATTTCACTAGCGGATATGAGTATGGACACTGCGATTATGGTGCTTTCTTTACCCCGCGACCTAGGTTTACACCCTATCACCAATAAAAAAATTATTGCAAATATCGGACGCTTCGGACCTTACATCAACCATGATGCCAAGTTTAAATCTATTCCTAAAACACAAAGTGTCTTTACTATTGATCTAGAGGCTGCAGTCACATTGCTAGCGCAAGCTAATACCGGTCCTGCGCCACTATGTTCACTAGGGAACCACCCAACTGAGGATGGTCAAATTGAAGTTTACGCTGGGCGTTATGGTCCTTATGTGCAGCATGGTAAGATTCGTGCAACTTTACCAAAAAGTGTCGAGCCAGAATCACTAACCCTGGATGAAGCTTTAGAGCTTCTGACTGCCAAAGCCGCCAAAGAGGTGCCCGCTAAGAAGGCCTCAACTAGAAAAACAGTGGCAAAGAAAACTACCACGGCCAAGAAAACGAGCACTGCAAAAACCGTGGTAAAAAAAGTAGTTGCCAAAAAAGCCAGTCCAAAAAAACCCACGACAAAAAAACCAGCTAAGTTAAAAAGTTAATTGGTAGGTAATAAAAAAGCGGCTTCAAGCCGCTTTTTTATTGCTTACTAATTAGTTTAACATTAGAGCTTAGCTACTAACATTGTTACCTAAAGAATGAGCATCATTGTGCTCTAACCACTTACGGATGCGGTTAGCATCAGCGATACGTGTCAATTTACCTACTGAGTCTAGCAACACAATAATCACCGGTTGCCCTGAAATCTCTGCCTGCATCACTAAACAGCGACCCGCCTCATTAATAAAACCAGTTTTTGATAAACCAATGACCCAAGTTCCATTTCTCACCAACGCATTGGTATTAACAAAGTTAAGTGAATTTCGGCCATATAAGTTAAAAGACTGTGAGGGAGTGGTAGTGACTTGGCGAATTTCTGGATAGTGATAAGCAGCATTGACCATACGAGCCAAATCTTCAGCGGTGGATACATTATTGCTGTTTAATCCAGTAGCATCAAAGAAATGAGTAGATTTCATACCCAATACATCAGCTTTTTGATTCATAGCATGCACAAAAGCATTAATGCCTCCAGGATAATTATGTCCCAGTGCAGATGCAGCACGGTTTTCTGATGACATTAGCGCTAACTGCAATAAATCAGCACGACTCAGCGAAGTGCCCACATTCAGCCTCGAGTGTGTACCTTTGAGATAATCAACATCTTGATCAGCAATTGACAGCACATCATCCATAGGTAATTGTGCATCCAACATCACCATGGCGGTCATTAACTTGGTAACGGATGCGATAGGCGTAGATTGATTGGTATTTTTGGCATACAAAGTTTCGCCAGTAAGCTGATTGATGACCAATACCTTAGCAGAGGCTAGTTGAAGCGGGCCTTTACCGCTATATGCCGCATCATAAACATCAGATGATCTTGAAGCTCGCAAACTATGATGCACGCGAATTTGGCTTAAATTTTCTTGAATATTTGCGTGCTTTTTACTAGACACAGTGTGTTTATGGGACTTTTTGCCCGCAGCTTCTGCAGCCATTGGGGACACACCTAGTATTAATGCAATATAAAGCAATAAAAATTTACGCATATAAAATCCAATTAGTTTGTTTCATGTCATACAGTTACAGATGAATACTATATAAAAACTTTAGCTTTGTCATCAACTGAATTTTTTTTGTGTTTGTTTTAGTTATTCACTAGCCATTAAGATGTGAGAGAATTAAATGAAACGGGGTTTAGATACCTCGAAAACTGACGATAGTTTAAATCTAAAACATTCTTTGAGTATTAAAAATGCGCATTCCTCCAACACTACTCTACAGCCCACAACATTTATGGGCAAAACCAACCTCAGACGGCCTATGGGAAGCAGGAATTACTGATTATGCTCAAGATTTACTAGGTGACATTGTTTTCATTGAACCGCCCAGTATCGGTAGTGCGCTTGTAGCGGGAAAAACCTGTGGCTTGGTCGAGTCAGTCAAAACTGGCTCTGACTTACACGCATTGGTAGATGGTGATGTGGTAGAAATCAATCAAGCTTTGCTCAACAACCCAGAATTAATGAATGAAGATCCATACCAAGCTTGGATTTTCAAATTTACACCACATGGGGACGCACTTGAAAATCAACTAATGTCTGCTACCGATTATAAAATTTTTATTGATGGTCTTTAAGCTAATCAGTGTCTGGAACTAAAATCTGAGGCACTAAGCGCACAGTCCCAAGTAACTTTCCAACTTCAGCTTCAATATTGCCCTTAATTTTCTGCTCAACACGTGGCAGTTCTGCATCTAAAACTTCCTTCACTTTGTTAGCCAATACTTGCTCTACCGCTGGCAGTTTTGCATTGAGCAATTGTAGAAAATCTTGACTAGCATTTTGAGCCAAGCCTTCAAAGTCACGCTTCAATGTAGCCCCTAACTCATCCGACAATCCCTGATAAAGAACTGGAAAAGTATCCCCTAATTTATCTTCTAATTGCTGCTGAGACTGCGCTTGCAACGTTGCTAAATAAGATTTGAGTTCGCCCTGTGTCTGTTGCGTAAGTTCGAGATATTTAGCTGAGAATTCTTGCATAAGATTAGCCTGATGCTCAATCAGCAGGCTGTCATGCAACTGCCCCATTTTTTCCTGCAAGAGGTGAGTTGTATTTTCAACAGCGGTCGCTTCTATACCTGCAACTGCAGTTTGTAACTGCGATTTAAGAGACTTTTCCAGTAAAGGCAAGTTTTGCATAAGGCTAGCTTGCACATCCACAATCGCATTTTGCTGCATTTTATTAAGCTCAGCATCCAGGTCAGTCTTAATGAGGCTCGTATTCGCATGTAGCATTTTAGGAATTTCTGTGGCCAAATCTGCTTTGGCTTTATCAATGAAATTAACGGTATTCTGCATTACTGCTTGCTGTAAATTTTGAATAGCGAGATCTATTTCTTGCCTTAATGTTTGTTGAATTTTCGCTGAGAGCGATTGTTCAATCTCAGCCACTAATTGTGGTTTAATTTGCTCAATGATTCCGGCAATTAAATCCGCTGGCAGTCGCATTGGCTTGCCTGTAGCACTTGCGGATACAACATGCACCTCTGTCAATAACGGAATTTCTTCTTCTTGCACGCATAAGCCTTTGTAAATTAGTTAAATTCTAGAGTTAATATTTGGTGGATATATTTTAGTAACTTAATAAAACTAGCTTAGCGCCATATCCATAGATTTCACCTCATAACCCCGATCCCGATAAAACCTAAAGCGCACCCTTGCAGCAACCTTGTCCTCGTCATCAGTCCCTACCAACTCAACCAAAAGTCTAAATCGACCAAAAAATGGCGGGTGTGCCGTCTGCAAGTTAATTAAAATATCATCCTGCAACAATGCCTCTCCATCGACACCCAGCACAATAGGAGTGCCTTGCCTTAAAGCATCTGCTGGCGTTGCGCTAGGCAAAAAACTGGTAGCTTCATGTTGCCAAAGCCGTTGTTGCAAGTGACTACCCTCCTCATCATCACGACTAATAATCGTGATCTGATGACCTTTCGCCACGGCTTTAGCACAAATTTCGCTAACTTTCGCTATCTTATCTGGCACATTAAAAAAGAATTCTACACGGGTCATGGTGCTTAATTACTTATTGGTTTGCTTTGCGCGTGCCACCAAAAACTCTGTCAACAAAGGGACCGGACGACCTGTGCCGCCTTTTTCTTTACCTGACTTCCAGGCCGTGCCTGCAATATCCAAATGCGCCCAGTCATACTTTTTAGCAAAGCGCGATAAGAAACATGCGGCGGTGATACTGCCACCTGCTCGCCCACCAATATTAGCCATATCAGCAAAATTACTGTCGAGTAAGGGCTGGTATTCCTCCCACATTGGCATATGCCAAGCTCGGTCAAGCGATGCTTCTCCTGCGCTTAACAACTCTTTGGCTAAATCATCGTTGTTACTAAACAAACCAGTTGCATGATGCCCTAGCGCAATCACGCAAGCGCCAGTAAGTGTAGCAATATCAATTACATCACTTGGCTCAAAGCGCTCGGCATAGGTAAGCGCATCGCACAAAATCAAACGACCTTCTGCGTCTGTATTTAAAACTTCAATAGTCAGGCCAGACATACTGGTCACAACATCACCAGGCCTTACCGCACGACCATCTGGCATATTTTCACAAGTAGGTATAATGCCAATAACATTAAGAGGCAAATCCATTTCAGCGATGGTCTTAAAGGTACCGAGCACGCTAGCGGCGCCGCACATATCGTACTTCATCTCATCCATCTCAGCCCCTGGCTTGATTGAAATGCCGCCCGTATCAAAAGTAATGCCTTTACCTACTAGCACCACCGGTTTTTCGTTCTTATTGCCCTTTAGGTGCTGTAAAACAATCAGTTTTGGCGGCTCTTCACTGCCTTGCGCTACGGCTAAAAATGAACCCATACCAAGCTTCTCAAGTGCTGCACGTTCCAGCACTTCTATTTTTAAACCATAAGTTTTACCGAGCAAAATTGCCTGTTCGGCCAAATAAGTAGGCGTACAAACATTAGGGGGTAAATTTCCTAAATCTTTGGTCAAACTTACTCCTGCTGCCAAGGCTAGGCCATCTGCTAAACCGACTGTGCCGGCTTGCGTATCGGAAGCTTGTGGAACGTTGATACTCAAACTTGCAATGCCTTTTTTAGTGCCCGGCTTATCTTCAGACTTTCTTTTAATAGCATTAAATTTATAACTTGCATCAAGTGTCACTTCTACTAAGTGAGAAACTTTCCAACGCATATCCATTGTTTTAACCGGCAATTCTGCCAAAAAACTACCAACAACATTGGCGCCAGTATTAGCCAGAGCTTTTGCTGACGCCCGTACCGCTTTGCAATATTGCTTCTCAGTAAACTCAGTTTCTTTTCCCAAGCCCACTAACAGCACGCGTTCGCTCTGTATCCCAGGCAAGCTATGTAACATTATTGTCGACTCTAACTTACCATCCATATCACCACGTTTAAGTATATTGCTAATATATCCGCTAGACGCAGCGTCGATTGTTTGCGCCGCATCTGATAATTTTCGTGATTCATACACACCGACAACCACACAATCACAAGCTAGTTTTTCCGGTTTATCGCTTTTTATGCTAAATTCTATGGTGCTGTGTTTCATGCTGTATTAACCTTTTCTGTAATTTGGTAAATTATCTCGTGTTTTACACGTAATTCATAGTTGTAAATAAATGGTTTAATGCATCTTATGCTTGTTAGGCGCTCTTTCTCACGCGAACTTACCATCACTACAACTGATGGGTCGCTTATTTTTGACCGCCTTTCGATTTATATGTTTCACCTGCGACGCTTGCAATCACCTATTTTTCTATATTTTTTGGCGACAATTGGTCCTAAATTTGGAACACTCAAAACTTAACGTTTTGTTACTCATCACTATTAACACCTTGACCTAACATATTTACCATGAAAATTATTTCACGCTACTTGCTTAAAGAAGTCACTATCAATGTGACCCTAATTATGCTCGCGCTCTTGGCGATGTTCTCGTTCTTTAATTTAATCCAAGAGCTAGAATTGTTAGATAAGGGTAGCTATGGTTTAGGCAAGGTCTTGTTGTTTGTATTGCTTAGTGCGCCAGGGCATATCTATGATGTTATGCCCGTAGCTGTGCTTGTAGGTTGTATGTATAGCTTGGCAAAATTTGCGCGGAATTCTGAGCTTATCGTTTTAAGAGTTAGCGGCGTGTCTATGCTTAATATCGCCGTCTTACTGTTAAAAGTAGGGGTCGTGTTTACACTACTTACATTTTTAATTGGAGAGCTCGTCACACCATTAAGCGAGAAGATGGCACAGCGCATTCGCATTCAAGCGACCAATTCTGTCATTGCTCAAAACTTTAGATCTGGTTTATGGGTAAAAGATGGTAATAGCTTTGTCAATGTGGAAGAAGTGTTACCAGACGCCACTTTACTAAACATTCACATCTATGAGTTTGATCATAACTTCAAGCTACGTATGATTAGCAATGCCAAAAGCGGAGAATTTACAGATGATGACTGGCAACTGAAGCAGGTTAGGAAAACCACATTTGATCAAGACAAGATTCATAACACTGAACTT
>CAIOPD010000160.1 GCA_903860085.1 uncultured Pseudomonadota bacterium | reverse complement strand
GTGACAAACAACACATCCTCAGCCAGCGAAGCAATAGAGGTATGCACATTGCCATCATATAAAACTTTATCGTAAATCTCATCGGCAAAAATCACCAGATTATGATGTCGAGCGATTTCAATAATGCCTTCTAAAATCGCTTGTGGGTATAGGGCGCCGGTAGGGTTGTTCGGATTAATCACCACAATACCTCGGGTATTGGCGGTGATTTTAGACTCGATATCCTTTAAGTCCGGCATCCACCCGGTAGCTTCATCGCACAAATAATGGCGCGCAGTTCCTCCAGCCAAAGTAACGGCGGCTGTCCATAGCGGATAATCCGGCATAGGAACTAATACTTGGTCGCCATTATTGAGCAATCCCTGCATGGCCATCACAATCAATTCCGAAACACCATTCCCAATTATGATGTCATCAACAGTCACGCCTTGGATATGCTTGCTTTGCGTGTAGTGCATAATGGCTTTGCGCGGTTCGAACAAGCCTTTGCTGTCGGTATAACCACCCGCTTTACCCATATTGCGAATGACGTCTTGCTGTATCTCTTCTGGCACCTCAAAACCAAACGCGGCGGGGTTGCCGATATTAAGTTTAATAATGCGGTGTCCTTCTTCTTCCATTTGCCGCGCGCGTTGCAAAACTGGCCCACGAATATCGTAGCAAACGTTATTAAGCTTATTGGATTTATGTAAGGGGTGCATGGCTAAACTCTAAGGTGTAAACACGATTTATTGCAAAGCCTAATTCTACCTTCCACAGCCTATGCAAGCAATTGTAATGGCCAAATATGCGCATTAACCTGTGCCTAGATTCATGAATCTAATACAAAACCAGCAATATCATCCAATAATTGTTTACTCTAGCAACAAATTGGTTAGAATATTTGCATGAAACTTCATCTTGAAAATGCAGACGGCCACTATTTAATTACGGGCTACGACAATGGTTGGGTAGAAATCAATCGCCAACGCTTTATTCACAATTTAATTCTACTGCCTAGTCAGCTTTTATCTGACTGGGATGCTCCTAATTTTGAATCTATTACCAGCGCCCATATTGAACAAATTATTATTTTTAAGCCAGATGTCGTGCTATTAGGTACGGGTGCACGCCATCAATTTATACACCCAAAACTAACTTTATCCCTTACTAAAGCAGGCATTAGTTTGGAGTGCATGACCACACATGCCGCCTGCAGAACCTATAATATTTTGATGACGGAAGGTCGTAACGTAGCTGCGGCCCTACTACTCTAGTCACAAGTACCGAGTTATAAGGCCGCAACTTAAATCGACTTAAATGCTAGATTAGATATTTTTAGTCGATAATACCAAGGTAGCATTAGTACCGCCAAAACCAAAGCTATTCGACAGCGCCAGTTCAACCTTAACGTTATCAATACGTTTCTGTACGATATTTAAGCCTGAAGCCGCTTCATCTAGGATCTCAATATTGGCAGACGCTGCAATAAAGTCATTTTGCATCATTAGCATAGTGTAAATCGCTTCATTGACACCTGCAGCTCCTAACGCATGACCTGACAGAGATTTAGTAGAAGCAATGGCAGGATTTTGTTGACGTCCGTTAGCGCCAAACACTTCAAGTATTGCTTCCAGCTCTTTAGTATCTCCAACAGGAGTGCTGGTTCCGTGGGTATTAATATAGTCAACTTGCCCATCCACACCCTCTAACGCTAAACGCATGCAACGTGCTGCGCCCTCACCGCTTGGTGCCACCATATCGTAACCATCTGAAGTTGCGCCATAACCGACCACTTCAGCAATAATATTCGCACCACGTGCCTTTGCATGCTCATACTCTTCTAAAACCACAATGCCGCCGCCACCAGAAATAACAAACCCATCGCGGTTAGCATCATAAGTCCTAGATGCTTTTTCTGGCGTTTCATTGTATTTACTTGAAAGTGCACCCATCGCATCGAATAAAAATGACATGGTCCAATGCTCTTCTTCAGCACCGCCAGCAAACACGATATCCTGCTTGCCTAGTTGTATTTGCTCAACACCAGCACCTATGCAATGCGCACTAGTAGAACAGGCCGAACTAATACCGTAGTTAATTCCTTTGATTTTTGCACCAGTAGCTAAGCATGCCGCCACACCGCTAGACATGGTTTTAGTCACCATATACGGACCTACACGACGAATACCTTTTTCTGCAAGAATATTAGTAGCTTCCAACATACTTTCAGTTGAAGTGCCACCCGCACCCACAATTAGCCCTGTACGAACATTAGACACCAATTCTTCTGGCAAATCAGCTTGTGCAATCGCCTCTTGCATAGCTAGCCATGCGTAGGCGTGGCCTTTAGCCATAAAGCGAAGTAATTTACGATCAATCAAGGCTTCTATATCTAGATTCTTAATAGATCCAGCCACATGAGAACGCAAACCACGTTCTGCATATTCTGGCTGATAGGTAATGCCAGAACGACCCGCACGCAGGCTATCTAAAACCTCAGCTTTATTGTTTCCTAAGCTAGAAACAATTCCCATTCCAGTAACAACGACACGGCGCATTATCGTGCCCTCCTAAAAAAAATGATGTTCATGTTAAGCTTATTGTATTAAAAATTATCTGTGCGTGTAAACAAACCTACGCGAAGATCTTGCGCGACATAAATCACGCGACCATCCACTTCCATACGCGCGTCCGCAATACCCATAACTAATTTGCGCATAATAACGCGTTTTAAATCTATCGTATAAGTAATGGTTTTGTGCGTCGGCAACACTTGTCCGCTAAACTTAACATCTCCTGCACCCAATGCACGACCACGTCCAGGACCACCCATCCAGCCTAAAAAGAAACCAACGAGCTGCCACATCGCATCTAAACCTAAACAGCCTGGCATCACTGGATCGCCAGTAAAATGACATGCGAAAAACCATAAATCAGGGGTAATATCCATTTCAGCTACAATTTGGCCAGCGCCATGCGCACCACCATCTTCTGTAATCGAAATAATGCGATCAAACATCAGCATAGGGGGTAATGGCAATTGAGCATTACCTTCACCGAACATCTCACCACGGCCACATTTAAGTAATTCTTCTTTGGTAAAACTATTTTGTCTTTGCATGATTTTAATGACTTTTTTTATAAATTAAATTGAACTTACGCTATTTTCGCTTTAAAACCGTTTTAACGGAAGTCTTATTCACTTTTACCAACTTTTATTCATATTTCTATCGTTAATTTACACATAATTTCAAAATTTTTATGCTGAGTGTATACAGATCTGTTTACCCCTGAGCAGAAACCATATAATATAGCCCAATACTTCATTTTAACAATTTCAAAACCGACACGGATAATAAATATGATTGACCGTCAGCTTGCCGATTGGCGCAACCATGCGCTTAACTTAGAATCAGAAGTAAATAAAGTGGTTGTGGGTCAACAAAACCCAATACGCCTCATTACCACTTCTATATTTGCTCGCGGGCATGTATTGCTTGAGGGCGATGTCGGTGTCGGGAAAACCACTTTACTACGTGCATTTACGCGTGGAATTGGTGGCGGTTACCAGCGAATTGAAGGCACAATAGATTTGATGCCAAATGACTTGGTTTATCATACTTATTTAGGTGAGGATGGTAAGCCACACGTCAGTCCTGGCCCACTATTGATGTCTGGCGAGAATTTATCTGTATTTTTCTTTAATGAAATTAACCGCGCACGCCCACAGGTCCACTCTTTGCTATTACGTGTCATGGCTGAGCGTAGCTTATCTGCCTTTAATACTGAACATTACTTTCCTCACATGATCGTATTTGCAGATCGTAACCAAGTAGAAAAAGAAGAAACCTTTGAAATCCCATCAGCGGCACGTGACCGCTTCATGATGGAAATTCCAATTGTAGTGCCTAACGACAACGACATTATGGAAGCCTTGGTATTTGATACCAAGTTCCATAATGTGGACGCCTTGGTTAACAACGTCAAACCAGATGTCCTTCAATTTGATGAACTTAACGCTTTCTCCAGCGTGCTACAAAATAGTGTTGATACTAGCGACACACTGAAAAAATATGCACTAAATTTATGGAAAGCGACTAAAGCACCACTTGATTATGGCGTTAAAGTATCAGGTGTAGATATGAATCGTTTAGTGCTTTCAGGTGCCAGTCCTCGCGGGATGAGCATGATGTTGCGTGCAGCGCGGGTAAATGCATGGTTAAACGAACGCACTGCGGTGTTGCCAGAAGATATCCACGCCGTATTCCACGCCACAGTCGCGCATCGATTGGTGTTCAGCCCAGTCTATGAAATGCGTCGCACTGAAATTGCACGTGAAATGTTAAATGGCATTATGAATGCTGTAGCAGCACCTTAATGTTTATAAGCCATTCATTAGCGCATTTTTCCCAACCCTGCTTTGGTAACGGATGATTTAAATGTTTGAACAAATTAAATCATTCAACTACCACATAGGCTGGCGTTCTCGTGGACGCCACCCAGGGCGCCATACCAGCACTCAGCGCGGCATGGGGATGGAATTTCGCGGTCATACTACGCTACTCTCTTACCCAGACCCACGGCGCATTGATATACGGCAAACCATACGCGACCCGATGGAACAGGTGCATGTGCGTTTATTTAATCAAAAAAGTGCTACACCAGTTTATGTAATTTGCGATCTATCTGGCAGCATGAGCTTCGGTGCTAAGAAACGTAAAATCAAACTGGCAGCAGAGATTGCGGAGTCAATTGCACAATCAGCCAGTCAGCACCATGATCCATTTGGCTTTATTGGTTTTGACGAAGTGGTACGTGAAGATTGGATTAGTACATCATCATTTAAGTCACACCGTGCTATTGCGATGGCTGAGACCTTAAAAGACTACCATCCAGCGCCAGTTAACTGTAATGGAATCATGGAGGTTTATCGCTATTTACCCCGTGAACGTTCACTGGTCTTTTTGATTTCAGACTTCCATATTCCAAACGACTTATTAGAAGCCTCGCTCAATAACCTTTTACGCCACCATATCGTCCCTATTGTGCTTTGGGACTCAGCTGAATATAAGAATCTGCCTGAGTTTGGTTTAACTAACGTTGCCGATTCTGAAACCGGTGAAAAACGCACCCTATTCTTACGCAAGGAATTGCGTGAAAAAATTGTGGCTAAATTTGAAGCTCGGCGCAATGAAATTTACGAGCTATTTATGCGCTTTGATATGCCTCCGTTTTTTGTTGAAGGTGAGTTTGATGCGGACCTACTCACAGAATATTTCCTCCAATTTGTAGCGGCTTAACTTTATGACCCAATTTATACGTTTTTTTTACATCTTAGTTAGCTTTAGCGCACTCGCTTTAACTGCGCAAAGTGCATACGCTATTGATAGCCAAAATCTACCCGATATTAATCCAAAATATGTCTCAATGAAAAGTATAGATCCGGTGCGATTGGTCGGTTATACCGTAGGTGACGTGATAGAACGTGAAGTCATCTTGACCGTTAAAGCCCCATACAAACTCATTGAAACTTCATTGCCAATTCCCGGCTACGAAAAGCGACACAAAGGTCAAGTCATCGGCATTGAACTTAAAAGTATTCAACATACTAAAAAAGTGGATGACAACAGCACAACGCATCACATTAAATTAGCATACCAAGTATTTACCAATAATATCGTAGCCAAAAATGCCGCCTTAGGTCCCGAATACCTAAACTTAGTCAACCTAAAGAATAATCAGGATGTCGTAAAATTTAGAATTCCAACAGTAGATATTGCCATCTCACCGATTGCAATCTTTGGTCAGGTTAAAATTGAAAACAATATGAGCCCATTTCTTGGCCCTCTTCCACTTAAGAACGATAAGGAAGAAAACTGGCTTAAACTTTCACTTAGCTTTCTGATTCTCAGTACTTTAGGCTTACTCTACATCTTAGGTATGCGAGCCTGGCTACCTCGTATGGGTGGCACTTTTGCTAAAGTATATCGCGCATTACGCAAACAAGAAAAATCGACACAAGGCCTAAAAGAAAGTGTAGCTCTAGTCCACACAGGACTTAGCACGACCGCGAACTTCACAGTTTTTTCCAATAATTTAGAACAATTCTTAGCGCTAAAACCTAATTTTATAGGACTCAGATTAGAGCTTGAGCAGTTCTTTAATTTATCACGCCGAATCAATTTTGAACCAAAATACCTAGACCCAGCAGCGAGCTTTGATACTGACGTCAATGCGCAACTATGGGTCATCAAATTCGCACGTCGTTGTCGCGATTGTGAACGTGGTTTAATCCCAGAAAAATTAGCCACAACTTCAATGAAGCCGGGCTTATAAATCATGGCATTTTCACATCCATGGTTACTTTGGCTATTGCCGATGGCGGTTTTACCACTGCTACTACAACGAGCCCACGCCAAACATTACTCTTGGGTAGATATGTTGCCCGCAGATCCACTGTCAGATTTAATTGGGTTACTACTAAAAGTGCTAGCGGTTCTTACCTTGGTATTTATTATCACTGGACTCGCGGCACCACATACAAATGAACAGAAAGTTCAGCGTATAGGCGTGGGTGCACAGATTGCATTAGTGCTAGATCGCAGCGCAAGTATGGATGATCCATTCTCTGGCGGCACCGATGCTGCTGGTAACAATATTGTAGGTGAAACCAAATCTGTTGCAGCAGCTAGGCTTATTACGTCTTTTGTAAAATCACGCCAGCAAGACATGTTTGGCATGATCACTTTCAGTAACTCAGCGATGTATGTTTTACCGCTAAGTGAAAACAAGAAAGCCGTAATTGCAGCAGTACAAGCGACTGGTGGTAACGCATTATTTCAAACCAATATTGGTAGTGGTCTTACTAGTGGTGCTGGTTTATTTGAAAAAATACCTGATTCTGGATCACGAGCATTAATATTACT
>CAIOPD010000159.1 GCA_903860085.1 uncultured Pseudomonadota bacterium | reverse complement strand
GGCGACAAAGTGAATGCTGGTGATGGCGTATTGGTCATTGAAGCGATGAAGATGGAAAATGAAATTCAAGCGGCAGCAACAGGAATTGTAGTTGCAGTATTTGTGAGCAAAGGCGATACGGTAACGCCGGATGAGTCTTTACTTGAAATTCAACCTGAGTAAATAATCGACTGGCAATGGTCAGTCCAAAGGAAAGTACAAGCTTAAGCCGACAGTCTAGTACTGTCGGTTTTTTTTATTGATATCCAAAAAGTAAATTATGACCTCTAGCTTAATCCTAGCTTCATCATCTATCTATAGGCGAGAGTTATTATCTCGCCTGCAACTGCCTTTTACTTGCATCGCGCCAGAAGTAGATGAAAGTGCGTTAACCCAAGAGTTGCCATCACAAACCGCGCTACGCCTAGCGCAATTAAAAGCCCGTAAAGTAGGTCTTAGCCATACGCAATCGTTAATTATTGGCTGTGATCAAGTTGCCACGCTTGATAACATCCAACTTGGTAAGCCTGGCAATCATGAGAATGCTGCGTTACAACTACGATTGATGCGTGGACGTGAAGTCGTGTTTCATAGTGCCCTATGCTTATATAACCCAACGACAGACCATATGCAGGCTGAAGTAGTACCATATACCGTTAAATTTCGAGAGTTATCTGACGCGCAGATCGAGAATTACCTTCAAAAAGAACAGCCTTACAACTGTGCAGGTAGTGCAAAGTCTGAAGGTTTAGGGATTGCTATTATAGAAAGAATGGTTGGTGATGATCCCAATGCGTTGATTGGCTTGCCGCTTATTAAGTTAGTTAATATGCTACAAAATGAAGGTATTGCCGTCATTTAGACTAGGTAATCATTGAGAAAAACTGCATGCAAAAATTAGGCACCTTATATTTAATACCAGTCACCATGGGCGCTGACAATATAACGAAAGTATTGCCACCAGAAGTAGTCGCTATCGCACAGCAGTTAGAAACATTCGTTGTAGAAAACGAGAAAACAGCGCGGCATTTCTTAAGTGCGATTAAAACCAATAAGCCAGTACGTGAGCTAGTATTAAATACCTTAAACGAACACACTACAGACCAAGAGTTACCAGCCCTCTTAAAGCCTCTATTGGCAGGTATTGATGTCGGATTAATGAGTGAAGCCGGTTGCCCTGGCATTGCTGACCCTGGTGCTAAATTAGCACAGTTAGCGCATCAAAAGGGAATCAGAGTTTCTCCATTGGTAGGGCCTAGCTCTATTTTAATGGGATTAATGGCCTCTGGTTTAAATGGGCAACGCTTTACCTTTCTAGGATACATTCCCGCAGACAAAGCAGCACGTATCCAACGCTTAAAAGAAATTGAAAGAATCTCAGGTAAAAATCATGAAACGCAGATTTTTATTGAAACCCCCTACCGAAATCAACATTTATTTGAAGATATTCTGGCGCAATGTCAGCCCAATACGAAACTATGCATTGCTTGTAATATAAGCTTAGAGGATGAATTTATCCTAACGAAAACCATTGCTGAGTGGAATAAAATGCAAAAAAACTCTCTACCAGACCTACATAAAAAACCAACCGTATTTCTGATCTTAAGTTAAGTAACTAGGCTACAGAAATTTAACTTAAAAGCCTTCTAACAGGCGCATACGTCAGACGATGTATGGGTGACACCCCATGCAGATTAAGCATTTCTAGATGATAGGCCGTTGGATAGCCTTTATGCTGCGCAAAACCATACATGGGGTATTGTTTATCTAGAATATAAAGCTCGGCGTCACGTGCGGTTTTGGCCAAGATTGATGCCGCAGAAATAGCTTGCACCTTGTTGTCACCGCCAATAATAGCCTCACAGGGGAGACTAATATTGGGACACTTATTACCATCAACCTGCACTAAATCAGCCTTAATATGCAAAAGCTCTATGGCGCGCTTCATCGCCAATAAGCTTGCTTGCAATATATTGATCTCATCAATCTCAGTCGCGCTACAACTGGCGATTGCCCAGGCGAGTGCATTTTGTTTAATTTCAATGCTCAGTAAATCACGTTTTTTTTCAGATAGTTTTTTGGAGTCAGCTAAACCACTTATAGGACGATCTGGATTCAAAATCACAGCAGCAGCAAACACAGCACCCGCCAATGGGCCCCGTCCGGCTTCATCTACGCCACAAATTAACTGCTCATGATGAAACATCATTTTAAATAAGCTAGGATGACGTTAGCCGCTTTTTCAGCCGTATCTTGATTGAGTGCATAATGAATTTTTGTAAATTCATCTTTAATTTCAGCCAAGGACACGCTATCACTGATTAATTTAATTGTGGCTTCAGCTAGCTTTTCCGGTGTGGAATCATCTTGCAATAACTCAGGTACCACAAACTTTCCAGCCAATATATTAGGCAAACCGACATAAGGTTGTAAGCGCATACGCTTCAATAGCTGCCAGCTTAAATTAGGCATGCGATAAGTGATGACCATCGGCTTTTTCAGCAAGGCTGCCTCAAGCGTGGCAGTGCCAGAGGCTACGATTACGACGTCTGCAGCTTCCATTGCATCGTGTGCGTGGCCAAATAGGATTTGTATTGGCAAACTTTCAGATTCATGAAAAATCGCCAACTCAAAAATCTGCCGAGTTTCTCGCGTAATCAAAGGCACTAAAAATAGTGCTTCAGGATACTCCGCATAAATGAGTTTGGCTGTTTTAACGAATAATTCAGCATGTTGTGCCACCTCACTCTGGCGACTGCCTGGAAGCATTGCAACCACCATTGCAGAAGCTTTTAATTTTAGAATTTCGCGCGCACCCGCGACATCGGGCACTATAGGTAATATGTCAGCTAAAGGATGACCTACGTAGGTCACCGCAATTCCAGCTTTTTCATAAAGCGCTGGCTCGAATGGAAAGAGTGCCAGCATGTGACTGACCGCATTTTTGATTTTATTCACGCGATTTTTACGCCAAGCCCATATAGATGGACTAACGTAATGTATGGTTTTAATGCCCTTTTTTTTGAGCTTTTTTTCAAGCCAAAAATTAAAATCGGGCGCATCGACCCCTATAAATAGATCGGGGCAATTTTTTAAATAATATTTGAGTAACTTGCGACGTAATCTTAACAATCCAAACAGATGCTTTATGACTTCAATATAACCACGGACAGACAATCGCTCAATAGGAAATAATGAAAGCGCACCTTCTGCCATCATTTTTGGACCTGCAATTCCCACAAATTCAATATCGGGACGCTTAAGTTTTAAAGCTTGCATTAGATGACTACCAAGCAAGTCGCCTGAGGCCTCGCCGGCCACTATTCCTATTCTAAGCATTGGTTTTTAGCGCACTATGCCACGTGTACTAAGCTTCAAAAAGTCACTCAAAAGCCCTATTTGTGGCGTGACTGTTTGCATAGTAGCCAAAGCTACTTTTGCTTCATCCAAGGTTAAAGCGTTGCGGTAAAGCGTTTTGTAGGCACGTTTAATTTGAAGTATGGTTTCTGCAGAATATTGATGACGCTTGAGGCCTTCAGCATTAATGCCATTAGGCTTTGCATCATAGCCTGCAGCCATCACAAAAGGAGGGATATCTTTAAAAACCACAGAACCGACAGCTGTGATTACATAGGATCCAACTTTGCAGAACTGATGAATGAGTGTGAATCCGCCTAGGATGGCATAGTCATGGATATCCACATGCCCTGCTAATGATGCATTGTTAGCGAGTATAGTGTGGTTACCTATCTGGCAATCATGCGCTATATGAACGTAAGCCATAATCCAATTGTCATTGCCGATCTTCGTGCTGTTTTTATCTTGAACTGTACCGCGGTTAAAGGTACAAAACTCACGTATGGTATTGTTATCGCCAATTTCAAGCAATGTAGGCTCACCTTTGTACTTCTTATCCTGTGGCGCTTCGCCTAAGGAACAGAATTGAAAGATATGATTGTTTTTGCCGATGATAGTGGGGCCATTAATGACTACATGACTTCCGATACGGGTGCCGGCACCAATCTTCACATTGGGACCTATTACCGTATAGGCACCCACTTCTACACTAGAATCAAGCTCTGCGGTGGCATCGATAATGGCCGTCGCATGGATTTTTGTCACTTGCATTGCTTACTTCTCTGTTTTTTCTATAGCTTTAAGTATGCACATCATTTGCGCTTCAGCGACCACTGCACCATCTACTTTAGCCACGCCAGCGTATTTCCAAATACCTTTTAAGATACGCTCAATCTTAACTGTTATGACAATTTGATCGCCAGGCGATACTGGTTTTTTAAAACGCGCATTATCAATACCCGCAAAATAATAAACCGAATCATCACTAGGCTTAGTATTCATGGTTTTGAATGACAAAATGGCTGCCGCTTGCGCCATCGCTTCTACAATTAACACACCTGGCATCACTGGATGGTAAGGGAAATGACCTGGGAAGAAAGGTTCATTCACACTCACATTTTTGATGGCCGTAATTTCTTTTCCAAGCTCCATCGACACAACGCGATCAATCAACACAAACGGATAGCGATGCGGTAAATGTTCTAGAATCTCATGGATATCCATGCCTGTTGAATCAATTTGGTTTGTCATGTTTGTCTCAGCTTATTTCTTAAAATTATTGCTGCAAGTAGTTATTACTATAAGCTTGATTTTAACAGAGCTAGTGCTGTTTCAAGCTGTTTTATTTTAGTCGCCATATCGTCTAAGTGTCGAATTTTAGTCGCCGTCTTTAACCATGCTTGGTGAGTTTGAAATGGCATGAGTGCGGTATAGGTTTCAGCTTTTAGTAATGAGCGTGTAATCATACTGCCTGGTGAGATGGTGACATGATCTGCAACCTTTAAATGGCCTAATATCATTGCCGCACCACCAATCTTGCAATGCCGTCCGATCTTCGCACTCCCAGCCACGCCCACACAACCAGCAATCACAGTATGCGCACCGATGACACAGTTGTGGCCTATTTGTATTAGGTTGTCGAGCTTAACGCCCTGCTCAATCACCGTGTCGTCCAATGCACCACGGTCAATTGTGGTATTTGCACCAACATCAACATCGGCATGAATCACCACGCGGCCTATTTGTGGAATTTTAATCCAGCGTCCCGCTTCCTCTGCATAACCAAAACCATCAGCACCAATCACTACGCCTGGGAAGAGGTGGCAATTAGGACCGATCACACAGTGGTGCTTAATCGTGACATGTGGTTCTAACCTGGTGTGATCAGCAATACTGACATCATTCTCAATTACACAGCCAGAGGCGATAATAACGTGTTCACCAAGCACAACATTGGCACCAATGACTACGTGCTCTGCAATTGAACATGTAGCAGGAATAATCGCACTATCATCAATAACAGCCGATTGAGCAATCCCTGCGATAAGCTTAGGTTCTGGATTAAATAATACCGCTACCTTAGCAAAGTAGACGGAGGGATTGTCAACAATAATGCTAGGGGATGAGGTTAACTTAGCGTCGTGCGCACGCAACACATAGGCACTTGCATTGCAGGCGTCGAGTTCTTTTTGGTACTTGCTATCATTGACAAAGCAGAGATCACCAGGCTTTGCATTGTTTAATGAAGACACACGCTTTATAAGCGTGTCACCGTCGCCTATTACTTGACCGCCGAGTGTTGCGACGATGTCACTAATTGAGTAATGCTTACTCATTCGCTATGCTTAACGGTATGCGAGTGAGCGTTAATTACTTCTTACCCAATAGTTTTAACACTTTATCGGTAACATCAATTTTCTTGCTAGCATAAGCTACGCCACTATAAACAACCAAATCATAACCTTCAGCTTCTGAAACTGACTGTACAGCTTTATTGATACGGTCTTGTAAGCTACCTAACTCTTCATTCTTACGTAAATTAATATCTTCACGAAGTTCGCGCTGCTTACGTTGAAATTCAATCTTGATGTTCTGTACATCACGCTCTTTATTACGACGCTCTGCTTCCGAAATCGTTAAACCGTCTTTATCTAATACCGTTTCTAATTCTTTAATTTGCTTAGCCATGCGGTCCAACTCTTGGGAACGTGGACTGAATTCGCGCTCCAACTTCTTGCCACTTTCAGCAGTTTGCGGCGCTTCTTGCAAGATCTTATCCACTTGCACATACCCTACTTTTAACTCAGCTGCTTGAGCACTCCAAGCGCAAGTCAGTAGACTAACTAACACTAAACTCTTTAAAGTATTACTCAATTTGTATCTCCCAAAACGAATGCTATTATTAATGATTAATTATGCCACAACCGCATGCGCTCCAATTGCGCTGTAGGCTGTATTTTTTCAATTTATTAGCCTGTCTTCATGCAAGCCAACTCTACTAAAACTGCTGTCCCAATTGGAACTGTATGGATTGCAAACGATCACCAACTTGACTGTTAAGTGGCTTTGCATAAATTAGTTTTAACGGACCAAACGGTGATGACCAACCAATACCTACACCAGTTGAGTAGCGTAAATCTCCGAGATTATATGCGCCGTCATAGACTTGGCCAGCATCCAAAAACAGACTAAGTCTAAATTGCTTATTATCTTTTAAACCCGGTATTGGGAGTAGAAGTTCTGCATTGCCCAACAAGCTCTTGGTGCCACCGGTAGAATATGGAGTTAATGTTGTCGGCATAATCGCTTGCGGACCCAATGCACTATTATCATAGCCTCGTACTGAGTTTACGCCACCCATATAAAAGTTTTTGAAGAACGGATATATTTCATTACCGTAAGTACCTGCATAGCCAATTTCACCATTTAACATCACAGAAACACCGCTATAAACTTCTTTAAACCAGCTATGTTTGTACTGTAGTTTATAGTATTGCAAGTCGAGTATAGGCATTGCAAATTCACCACTCAACCGCTGTAATACACCTGTGGTTGTATACATAATGCTATCACGAGAGTCATGCGTCCAACCGGCAGAGGCTACTAAAGAGTTCCTGTCGCAGCTAAGAGTCGGGCAAGAAGCGAGCATTTGAGGTGAACTAGTAAGGGTGCTACTTAAATTCACTTGGGTAATATCCGCAGTCATTCCGACGTTTATGGTATCTTTCTCATTCAATGGAATGCCAAAACGAACCCCAGTACCATAAGAAGATGAGCTATACGGGCTTATAGCGACCAGGGAGTTGGTATTAACATCGCGCCTGTACACATCAAAACCACGACTAATACCATCCGGCGTGAAATAAGGATCGGTATAAGACAATGCATATGTAGTATTCACCTTTCCTGTATTGACCTGCAAGCTAACTCGGTTACCTGTGCCCAAAAAGTTGTTTTGGTTAACGGTAAAACCAAGCACAACACCTTCGTAACTAGATAAACCAGCACCAATTTGAACACTACCGGTTGACTGCTCTACTAAACTAATATTTAAATCAACCTGATCTGCAGTGCCTGGTACGGCTGGAGTTTCAATATTGACATCTGAGAAGTATTGGGTGCGGACTAAGCGCTCTTTGGATCTATTGATTTTATTGGCATCGTACCAAGAAGATTCCAATTGACGCACTTCACGGCGGACAACTTCATCACGGGTACGCGTATTGCCAACAATATTAATACGGCGCACATAAATACGTTTTCCCGGATCAACAAAGAAAGTAAACGAGGCAGTATGTAGCTCTTTATTAACTTCAGGCACTGCATTGATGTTAGAAAAGGCATAACCATCATTACTTAAACGATCGCTAATCGCTTTAGTGGTTTGCGTTATTTTCTCACGGCTAAAGGTTTCGCCTGCTTGTATTTTCATAAGCGTACGCAATTCATCCTCGGGCACTAGCGTTTCACCCGCTAACTTCACTTCGGAAATAGTGTATTTTTCACCTTCAGTAACATTGACTGTGATGTAAATGTCTTTTTTATCTGGGGTAATGGATACTTGTGTAGAGTCAATATTAAATTCAAGGTAACCTTGGTTCATATAAAAAGAACGTAAAGCCTCAAGGTCGGCATTTAATTTTTGCTTAGAATACTGATCATTTTTATTCCACCAACT
>CAIOPD010000158.1 GCA_903860085.1 uncultured Pseudomonadota bacterium | reverse complement strand
AGGCATCACGCGCCTTTTGAAGTGTTAGTTCAGCACTATTGTAATCATCAGTCGCAGATTGCATTGTGGCCTGCGATAGCGCTAGTGTTGCTAGAGAATCAGTATGCTGCACTTGGTTTTTTTCAAGCTGCGCACCCAATTGCTGAAGTTGCAACTGCATGCGTTCACGCGCATCATTATTATTCTTAACTTGATTTTCTAGGTTAGAAACTTCTGCATTGGCTTCGTAATAGCTTGCCTGCGCTTGATTAAGCGCTTCAGTAGTATGAATGTGTTGCTGACGCGAGGCTTCTAACTTAGTCTCGCTACTACGTAAACTGGCCATTTGCGCTTCAAGTTCATTAACTAGCTTTTGTACCGTACGCTGCGCTCTTTCCCAAGTGTTGCTGGCATCTCGTTTTTTAAATAGCCATATTTGACTCTTGGTTAACTTAAGTGAGTCATGGAGGCGATGATAGTTCTCTGCTACCACTGCTTGTGACTGCAAGCGCCCTATCTGCGTATCAAGCTCGCGCAATATATCTTCAACCCGGGTTAGATTTTCACGGGTGTCTCGGAGACGCAATTCAGTTTCGCGTCGACGCTCTTTGTATTTACTAATGCCGGCGGCCTCTTCTAAAAAGACGCGAAGCTCTTCTGGCTTGGCTTCAACAATACGGTTAATGGTATTTTGGCCAATGATGGCATAAGCACGACCACCCAAGCCTGTACCCAAGAACAGATCAGCCACATCACGACGGCGCACTACCGTATTGTTAATAAAGTAAGTAGAGCCTTTGTCTCGCTCAATGACGCGCTTGACTGAAATTTCAGCATATTGCGACCATTCGCCAGCCGCGCCACCCAAGCTGTTATCAAATATCAGTTCAACGCTAGCACGTGAGATAGGCTTTCGGTTACCGGAGCCATTAAAGATCACAGCGTCCATGCTGTCGCCACGCATCTCTTTGGCGGAAGACTCACCTAACACCCAGCGGACCGATTCCATTACATTGGACTTGCCACAGCCGTTCGGACCTACTACACCGACACGTTGGCCGTGTATATGTAAGGTAGTTGGGTCAACAAAAGACTTGAAACCAGCTAGTTTTAGATGAGTGAGGCGCAAATTAAATAGGTTAAATTAGCTGTGTTTAGTAAAGCTGAATTTTTGTAAGGGTTTATAAGATTGTATAATAACTTTTTTTTAACGAAAATACCCTAATGTCTTCACAATCTCTTGGTGGAAAAGCCACTGCGCCAGCCAATAAAGCGCTAGAAACCTTTGAAAACCCTAATCCTGCACGTGATTTCCATATTCACATGGAAATTCCAGAATTCACTTGCTTATGCCCAAAAACGGGGCAGCCAGACTTTGCAGTGATTTACCTGGATTACATCCCTGATCAAAAGTGCGTGGAACTAAAAAGTTTAAAGTTATATATGTGGTCATTTCGTGATGAAGGCTGTTTCCACGAAGCAGTTACCAACCGTATTCTTGATGATCTAGTCGCAGCTACCGAACCTAAGTTTATGCGTGTGACTTCTAAATTTTATGTGCGTGGCGGTGTGTTTACTAATGTGGTTGCAGAGCATCGTAAAGCAGGTTGGCAAGCCCTACCCCGAGTAGATTTAATGCAGTTTGAAAGCCAATCCAATACTCGTGGCTAAATTTAAGTGAATTCGGCTGAAAGTCATTGACAATACAGCCCCCCGTCTTTATTATGGCGCCTCGCTGATAGCTCAGGTAATGAATGGCGAGAAAGATGTAGGTTCGGGGGTATAGCTCAGCTGGGAGAGCGCTTGCATGGCATGCAAGAGGTCAGCGGTTCGATCCCGCTTACCTCCACCAAAATAGCTTAGTTTT